>JAFTEP010000302.1 GCA_017453605.1 Clostridia bacterium | reverse complement strand
CGGAGGATGAAAAGGTATGAAGAATTCCGAAAAAAAGATAAAAACGGTCCTCTGGGACCTCGACGGGACGCTTCTCGACACACTCGACGATCTCACCGACAGCGTCAACTACGTTCTGAGAAAGTATTCTCTCCCGGAGCGCACTAAAGACCAGGTCAGAAGCTTTGTCGGGGTCGGCTCGGCAAAGCTGATCGAGCGCAGCACGGGCCTCGAACACTCAGACGAGAGGCTGGAGGAGATACATTCTCAGTACAAAAAGTACTACAACGCTCACTCCGCAGTCAAGACAAAGCCCTATCCCGGCATAACAGAGCTCGTGAAAAAGCTGAAAGAGGCGGGGATACGCTCCTGCGTCGTGTCGAACAAGCCCGACGTCGCGACGGTCTGGCTCGTCCGGCACTATTTCGGCGACCTTTTTGATTTCGTCACCGGCGCGAGGGATGGCTTCAAACACAAGCCCGCGCCCGATATAGTGGATTTTGCCTTGAAAACTCTCGGCGCGGACAAAAATAGTTCAGTTTTCATCGGCGATTCGGAGATCGACGTTCTGACCGCCCGGAACGCCGGGACAGAGGGGATCGCCGTGAGCTGGGGCTTCCGCAGCGAAAAGCAGCTCAAAGACGCGGGCGCGAAGACGGTCTGCCCGGACGCCGCCTCGCTCGAAAAATATCTTTTGCAAAACAAAACCGAAAACGGGGGAGAAAAGAAAATGGAATACGTCGTGAGAACCAAAAAAGCGCCCGCCGAGACCGCGGCGATCGCTTCCATCAACTGGCTGGGATACAGATACAAACCCGCCTGCACCGCCCGCCTCGTCTACGACGAGGGCAAGGGGTTCGAGGTCACTCTCGTCTGCCGCGAGGCAAACCCGCTCGCAAGATACAAAGGCTTCTACGAGCCGGTCTGGACGGACAGCTGCATGGAGTTCTTCGCGAACTTCGCGCCGCAGAACACGGATAACTTCTTCAATCTCGAAATGAACTCCGCCGGCGGCTGGCTCTTCGGCTTCGGCCCGGAGAGAGACGGCAGGGAGCCTCTCGGAGAGATCGCGAAGAAATGGGATTTCGCGCCGAAAGCAAAGGTCTTTTCGGATCACTGGCAGGTCAGCGCCTATTTCAAGCTCGGGATGCTGTTTGAACTTTTCGGAGAGTTCGATCCAAAGCCAGGCTACACCTTCCGCGGCAACTTCTTCAAGTGCGGCGAGGAGACGCCGATGGAGCATTATCTGAGCTGGAGCCCGATCGTTTCTCCCGGGCCGGACTTCCACAGACCGGAGTTCTTCGGAGACCTGAGGCTCGGCTGAGATGCCGCTGTTTTCCACTCTGAGCCCGATCCAAAGCGTTTTCAGCCGGATCCCGGAATTGAGGACCGAAAGGCTCGTTCTCAGAAAGCTCACTCCGCGCGACGCCGGGGATATGTTCGAATACGCCCGCAGCGAGGAAGTGACCCGGTTTCTGACCTGGTATCCGCACCCCGACGTATCGCACACCCGCGCCTACCTGAAGGCGCTGAGAAGCGCATACAGAAAAGGGCGGTTCTTCGACTGGGGCGTGGAGTTTCAGGGGAAGATGATCGGCACCTGCGGCTTCACGAACATCTCGGAGGAAAATTCCTGCGGCGAGATCGGCTACGTCCTATCGCCCGCTTTCCGCGGCAGGGGGCTGATGACCGAGGCGGCGAAAAGGGTCGTCGACTTCGGCTTTGACGACCTCGGTCTCGAAAGGATAGAGGCAAAGCACATCGTCGGGAACGAAAAGAGCGCCTCGCTGATGAGGCGCTGCGGGATGAGCTGCGAGGGCACGCTGAGAAACGCGATGCTGATAAAGGGGCAGTTCAGGACGATCTGTATCTATTCCATCCTCAGAGAGGACCGGGACCGGCTAAGAAACGCCGAGTGACTTCAAAAATCCGATAAGCTCGTTTTTGTCGTTCCGGAGCTCCTCCGAAACGACTTTTTTTAAGAGCAGACCGAGCGTCTCGCCGATCTTTCTGCCGGAGAAGCCGAGGGCTTTTATCTCGTCTCCGCTCACCTCGAGCTGGGCGAGGCTGACGCACTCGCCGCTCTCTTTCAGGCGCTTTTCCAAATCTTCGAGCGGCGCGGGATCCTCTCCCGTGACAAGGCAGTGATAGGCGCAGATCACGCCGAACAGTTCCCTTTGGGCTCCGAAGAGAAGTTTTCGGGACGCCCTGTCCTCCGGGAGGTTTTCGCCGTTTTCTATTACGGCGCACACGGCGTCCGTGACGGCGTTCGAAAACTTCAGCCGCTTCAGGAGATTCCGGGCGTTTGCGGCGGGAGCGCCGGCAAGGAGCGCGAGCCTGACTTCAAAACTTTTTGTCTTCCCGATGAGGCGGCAGACGTTCTGATGCTCGCCGTCTGTCCTTTCGAGCTCCGGGAAAAGGGCGCGGATCAGTCCTGGGCATAAAGAGAGCACCTTCGCGGCGTTCTCGCCTTTCAGGAGCTTTTCAAGTTCAGACGAGAGCCTTTCGGCGGACACGTTTTCGAGCGTCGGGCACATCTTCAGCGCCGTCGAGAGCGTGTCTTTTTCTATATCGAAGCCGAGGACGGAGGCGAATCTGAACGCTCGCATTATCCTCAGCGCGTCCTCGCCGAAGCGCTTTTCGGGATCGCCGACCGCGCGGATCAGACGGCGCGAGATATCCTTCGTTCCGCCGAGAGGATCGATTATCCCGCGTTCGGGCGAAAAGGCGATCGCGTTGACCGTGAAATCTCTCCTTTGAAGGTCCTCCCCGAGACTGCAGCCGAACTTCACCTTGTCGGGATGGCGTCTGTCGCTGTAATCACCGTCGCTCCTGAAGGTCGTGACCTCGACCGGGACGCCGAGGGACAGCACCGTGACGGTGCCGTGAGCGATGCCCGTCGGAACGGTGGAACTTTCGCCGAAGATCCCGATCACCTGTTCCGGGAGCGCGGAGGACGCCAGATCCCAGTCGGAGGGCTCAAAGCCGCGGATCGAATCCCTGACCGCGCCTCCGACGGCGTACGCTTCAAAGCCCGCCTTTTCGAGCTTTTCTGTAACAAGTCTCGCGTGGAGCGGCATGCGGATATTAAAGCTTTCTTTTTTCGTCACGGCTTTTCACCTCCCCGGGGATATTTTACCACATTTGCCGCCCTCAGGCAAGCCGGAGGCGGGATATTTGCGACAAAAAGAATAAAATCCATTGACAGAGACGCGAAAAAATGATAAAGTAGACTTACAAGGAAAGGAACGGGAAAATGGCAAAAAAACTAAAGCTTCGCGTCTCGTCGTTCGACGTCGAGCCGAGCGGCTTCGCGAGACCCTCCTCGCTTCTGAGGGCGATGCAGCAGGCGGCGAGGGAGGACCTTGACCAGTTCGGGATGACATATCCCAGGATGCGCTCGAACGGAGTCGTCTTCGTTCTTTACGCGCTCGATTTGGAATTGAATGAGCCGCTGATCGACGGAGCGGCGATCGATCTTGAGACCTACAGTATCGGAGTGCGCGGAGCGGCTTTCAGGAGAGATTTCCGCTTTTTCCTGGACGGGAGGTTCGTCGGCGGCGCCGTCAGCAAATGGGTGCTTTTAGACTTTGAAAAAAGAAGGATCGCGCATCCCTCGCGCCTCGGAGTCGTCCTGCCCGATCACGCCGACAAGGCGCTGGACGTCGAACTCGACAAAAGGCTCGATATCGACGGCGCAGAGAGCGCCGGAGAGAGAACGGTCTACCGCTCGATGACCGACGAGAACGAGCATCTCAACAACTGCGTCTACGCGGATATCGCGACCGACTGCCTGTCGTACGGCAAGGACGAGTTCATATCTTCCATAGAGATCCTGTTTCAGCACGAGGCTTCGCAGGGCGACGTGCTTGAACTGAAAAGATCCGCGGGAGAGGGATATACCCTCGTCGGAGCCTTCAACAAAACAAAACAGACGCCCTGCTTCGTTTCCCGCATAAAGACCGAAAAGAGCGAAAAATGTTTGAAGTGATAAAGAAAAACTCCAAAGCGCGCAGAGGAGTCTTCACGACCGTCCACGGCGTCGTGCAGACACCGGCGTTCATGAACGTCGGCACGAGCGCCGCCATAAAGGGCGGAGTCAGCGCGCCGGAGCTCGAAAAACTCCGCTGTCAGATCGAGCTTTCCAACACCTATCACCTCCACGTCAGACCCGGCGACGAACTGATAAAGAAGATGGGCGGGATAAGAAAGTTCATGAACTGGTCCGGGCCCGTCCTCACCGACAGCGGCGGCTTCCAGGTGTTCAGCCTGGCGGGATTAAGAAAGATCACCGAAGAGGGCGTGACCTTCCAGAGCCACATTGACGGCGCGAGGATCTTCATGGGGCCGGAGGAGAGCATGAAAATACAGTCGAACCTCGCCTCCACCGTCGCGATGGCGTTCGACGAGTGCGTCGAAAACCCGTCTCCGAGAGAATACGTCCTCAGATCCACAGAGCGCACCACGCGCTGGCTCAGACGCTGCAAAACAGAGCACGACAGACTGAACTCGCTTGGCGACACCCTCAATCCCGATCAGCTTCTTTTCGGGATCAATCAGGGCGGCACATACGACGACGTCCGTATCGCCCACGCGCAGGAGATCAGCCAAATGGGGCTCGACGGTTACGCGATCGGAGGGCTCGCGGTGGGCGAGAGCCACGAGGAGATGTATCATATCATCGACTGCGTCGAGCCCTTTCTGCCCGAGGACAAGCCGAGGTATCTGATGGGAGTCGGCACCTGCCAGAACATCATAGAGGGCGTCGCGAGAGGTATCGACTTATTTGACTGCGTGATGCCGACCCGCAACGCGCGCCACGGTCACGTCTACACCTCGCAGGGGATCATCAATATGAACAACAACCGCTACGCCGACGATCCCCTGCCGATAGACCCGGAGTGTTCCTGCCCGGTGTGCAGACAGTTCTCGCGCGCTTATATCAGGCATCTCATAAAATCAAAAGAGATCCTCGGACCGAGGCTTCTCGTGATGCACAATCTCTGGTTCTACAACACTCTTATGGAGCGCATCAGGGATGCCATCGACGAGGACAGATTCGAGGAGTTCAGAAGGGAATACTCGCCGAAGATCAGCACAAGGATCGGCTGAGAGCCGATAAATATAACCCACAAACAAAAAGGAGTCAACGCCATGATCAAGTACGAATTCATCCACACCGACCACGAAAAGGAGCCCGAGAACCTCCACGAAAGGATCCCGGCGTTCCCCGGCGACGTCACTCACTCCCGCCACTACCTCGGCAACGGATCGACCGAGAGGACCTACTGGTGCTGCCGCGAGGAGGATTTCTACGAGTACGAGGAAGTCCTTATCGCCGCGGGATATGAAATCTGGCAGGAGAACAGCATCGGTCCCAACCGCTTCGCGACTCTTGTCAACGGCGAGCTGGACGTCCACATCGAGTGGTATCCCTATATGTCGCAGGTCCGCGTGCTCGTCGAGCCGCAGAGCACGCTTCCGGTCAGAGAGACCGAGAACGTCTTCACCGACAGGGGCTTCAAGCCGACCGTCACACAGCTCAGGAGCGAATACTGCGACGTCGACTGCGGCATGAGCTACGCCTGCCAGCTCTGCGACGGAAGCTTCGTCGTCATCGACGGCGGTATGTCCAACCACGGCGAGGCGGATCAGCTCTACAACCACCTCGTTTCCAGGCTTCCCGAGGGCGAAAAGCCGGTGATCGCATTCTGGATCCTCACTCACCACCACCCGGATCACGTCAACTGCTTCAAGGATTTCGCGGACAGATACCTCGACAAGGTCGACGTCGAGGCGATCGTCTACAACAACCCCGGCTACGCCAAGGCTCTGAGGACCGGAGAATATCTGATCGGCGAATACACGCTGATAGAAGAGGCGGTCGAGAAATTCCCCGAGACCACAAAGCTCTATATGCCGCACACAGGCGACGTCTATCACATCAGGAACGCCGTCTTCGAATGCCTCTGGTGCCAGGACGGGCTCGCCGGAGATTCCATGTCCAACACCAACAACACGTCCGTCGTGTTCAGGATGACCCTCGGCAGGAGGAAGGTCATGTGGATGGGCGACGCCAGCGCGAAGGCGACACGCTTCATGATCCCCGCATACGGCTTCGAGCTCGCCGCCGACACAGTGCAGATCGCTCACCACGGCTACGGCGATCCCGACTGGGCGGTCTACTACTATATGCGCCCGAAGGACGCCCTCTGGCCAGTGCCGGAATACCGCACGCAGACGATCGAGGGCCTGAGCGCGTATCTCGTAGGCAAGCTCGGCGTCAAAAACCTCTATTTCGCCCACACAAGAGACTACACACTCGATTGCTGAAAACTTTTAAAAAATCCGGCGGCCGGGATCTTTACCGGCCGCCGATTTTAAATCATTTTTTCTTTTTGCCATTCGGCTTCGCGTTCTTTTCGGGGAGCGGAGCCTTTTTTTCTTTATCGGAAGAGTCTTTTTTGTCTTTCTTATCGGACTTAGAAAAGCCCTTTTTCTTTTCTATCAGTCTGACGACGCCGTAAGCGATCCCGAAGAGCGCCGCCGCTCCGAGCCCGACAAGAAAGAGGACAAAATACGTGTTCTCCCATTCGAGCAGCTTCGCCGCCTCCTCGACGGAATCGAGCGCGGTGTCGATGAAGTCGAGATCGGAGGCGAGGGTCTTCTTTACCAGGAAGCCCGTCAGAGAGTAGAACGCGAAGCTGAACGAGCCCATGGAGAGCGCGGCGAAAAGCCTGCGGAAGCCCTTCAGGATCCCGCGCGAATCCTTCTTCTTCCAGGAGACGAGAGCGGTTATGACGAGAGCGATGCCGATGAGCGCGGCGAGGATCGCCGGCGAGAAGCGGATCAGAGTTTTGAGGGTCGGATTCGCCGTCTTCTGCGCGAGCCTCTCGCGGAGCGAGAGAGCGCCCTCGGCGGCTTCCTCCGTGCGGCGGGTCACGCTCACGCAGTAGAGCGACTTGTTCCCGGCGGCGTCCGCGGCGGTCACGTCGAATTCGTTTTCACCCTCCGCGAGTGTAAGGGTGTGGATGAACATTCCCTCGGGATCAAATTCTATCTTCTGATCTCCGACGAAGAGCTCTGTGCATCCCGAGACGGTGCCGGCGATCTCGAAAGTCTCGCGCGTTGTTGTGGCGTTAGTGTAGTCCTGGAGCATCTCGATCCTCGGAGGCTCGCGGTCGATGAAGACCTCTTTTTCGGTCAGGACCCTGACTCCGTTCGGGAGAAAATATTCCGCGCTCATCTTTGCGAGGCCGTCTCCAGGCAGGGCAAGATATATGCTGCCGTCTCCCGAAAGCTCGACTACGGTCTTTTTATCGCCGTCGGAGAAGGTCACTTCGGTCGGAGTCGTAAAGCGCACGTATTCGGCGGGGATCTCGCGTTCGGAGGTCGCGTCCGCGCTCACGAACGAGACCGTCGGCAGTTTTTCGAGATCGACAGACAGAGTCTTTTCATCGCTGAAAAAGTCGGTGGTCTTTTCTCTGAAACCGAAAGTGACAATCTTCGCGTCCGCCGAGAAGGAAAATTCATAGTATCCGGCGTCGGAGCCCGAAAAGCTCTCGAACTGCGTGTCTTTATTTCCCGATCCGTCATCCTCGGTCACGGCGACGAGATATTCCGTTTGCCAGCCCGGTTCCCAGACGACCGCGGCGCAGAAGCGTTCGGGCATAAGCGTTACGGAAAACTCCGTCTCAGGCAGATATGAATCGGGATTCACGAATCTGAAGGTGTCGGAGACGGCGGAGTCGCTGATCTCGAGAGAGCCGGAATAGAACTTGCCCTCGACCATGATCCTGTATCCGTCGTAGCTCGGTGCCTGCGAGAGATCGACCTCCACGGTGACGCAGTCGTTCGACGAAGCGTATCCGGAAGCGAGAAGTCTGGACGCCGAGGTGTCGCCGTCCGCGATCAGCATCACGCTGTAGGAATAGCCGATGAGTTCGTCGCAGCTCGAAGAGAAGCCGACTTCATAAACGGTGTTTCCGAGCTGAGTCAGCGAGACGTTCTCTATGACGAACATAGATTGCACCCGGACTCTTTCTATTTTCAGCACGGGATCGGCGCTCCTGTCGCAGAGAGCTTTCCACACGCCCGCCTTTGCGCTGACGATCCTGAAATACGCCTCGTGCTCTCCCGCGGAAAGCCTCGTGTCAGGGGATTCATCCCAGAGACCGTAGACCGTGCCGTCGGGCGAAATGAACTTCACGTCGGGACGGGAGTTTTTCCAGCTTAAAAACAGGACGAGTTCTCCGTCCTCCTCGAGCTCGAAAAGCACCTCTTCGGCGGGCTGGGCGAGGACCGCGGGCGCGAAGGTCTGCGCGAGCAGTACGGCGGTAACGGTAACCATAAGGATAAATAAGCTGTTTTTCTTCATTTTCTTCACACTGTTCATTCCGTTCATTTTTTCTTTCACCACCCCTATCACAGCTTGCTCCAGTCAAATCCCGCGGACCTCGACCAGTCGACCCGGAATCCCGAGGTCTTGTTCCCGTCCGCGGTCCCCTTCGCCATTATGACGAAATGGTATTCGCCGAAATCGTTGTTGAAGAAGCCGAAGGTGAAATCGCCGTCAAGGTCCTTCGTGTAATCGAACGGGCCCCAGGTGATGAGAAAATGCAGTCTGCCGGAGCTGGTGAAGAACGAGCAGGGGACTCCGAGCAAAAGATCGTTCGTCCCGCGAAGAGTGAACTCGAAGTTCTTGAATTTGAATTCCGGTCCGAGAGTGATAGAGATCTCGGCTCCGTACTGCTCTCTTACGAGCCCGAGGCAGGCATTCTTGTAGGTGAACTTGCCGAAGTTGACCTGACACTTGCCCATGTTGATGTCCAATACCTTCAGGTTCGCAGAGAAGTTTATGTTCAATTTTCCAAGGCAGACGTTCAGCGTAGCGTCGTCGATCTCCGCCAGCGGCAGCTTGTCCTTGTTCAGCATATTGTTTATCGTTTCGCAGTCTATAAGCTCCAGGATGTCGACCGTCGAGAGATTGAATTTGCCGGTCACCGTCAGATTCAACAGATCCTTCAGCTCATTGACTTCCGATAGACCGTCTGACACGCCGAAGCCGACCTTTGTCAGATAGAGCGGTATCGGCGTTTCGGTGACCGTGACCTTTCCGGACGCGCTGAACATCAGTTCGTTGAGCCTGGAGTTCTTCCAGCCGAGCTTGAGCCCGATCCCGTTGAAGGTCACGCCGCCCTTTACCTTTTTGGGCATCATCTTCAGATCTGCGAAGCCGACCTCGAACTCTATGGAATATTCGTTCTTGACCGTGTCAACTTCGAGTTTCAGAGCGCTGAGATTGAGCGGGAGCTTTGTGAGAGAGAATTTCTGTTCGAGAGCGTTGTCCTTGTCGTAGCCGAGTTCGAGCTTGCCGTTGACGCACAGCTCGTTGCAGGTGAAGACGAGCGACCCTTCAATGTTCTTGCGGAAGATCGAGTTCGAGAGGTTTTTCGCAAGGTCTCTGAAGAACGGAAGCTCCGGTTCGTTGTAGAATGCGCTCGAGTAGAACATATCGGGATACAACGCGAATTCGCCGCCGATATATGCGAATGTCTTTATATACATCGGAACGCTGACGGTGAATTTCTGCACCGGGAATTTGTCGTAGTCGGAGCAGTCGTATTTCTCCTGATAGATCCTCACGTTCTCCGGCAGAGCCACGGGAACGCTGACGCCTCTTTCGGCGAGATACTTTGCGAGCCCTCTCGTTCCCGAAGGGCTGTAGTCGATGCGCGCTCCGCCCGTGGAGGTGAGTGTGACGTAGGTCGAATACCTGTCGTCATATCCGTAGCCGAGCGTCACCTCGGAATTGAAGGTGAGCCATTCGTTGAGCACGACGTTTCCGCTCAGCGTGATGCTCTGATCCGTCTTTTTGACGCTGTCGCACCTGAAGACGTAGCTGCCGTACGTCACCGTCTTGCGAGCGTTCTTTTCACTGCCGATATACAGGGCGTTTGCGAGTTCCTTCTTTTCGTTCTTCCCCTCGACCGACAGAGTGTAGCTGCCTTCGGGCATACCGCCGGGAAGAGTGAGGGAGAGCATCGTGTCGCTGACGAACGACCAGTTCAGCTTCGTCGGATGCAGGTTGCCGCGCAGGGTCACGGTGTAGTTTTCGTCCTTGGAGAAGTTCATGCCGCAGAGCGTGAGCGTGACGTCCTTGGACGTGCCGTAGACGACCTTTCTGTCGAGACCGTCGAGGAAGAGTTCCGTTTTGTTGGCGCTGCGGAAAACAAGATCGTTTTCGTCGTCGTCCGGATCGTTCCTTTTTGATTCGTCGAGCCAGTAGGTCTTCGAGGCGGTGCCGACGGCTTCGTTGAGGTTGACTTCTATCTTTCTCTCATTCTGCGTCTTGTCTTTTGCGGTGAACGTCACGAGATATCTGTTCGAAAGCTGAGTGTGGATGAAGCTGTAGAAGGTCTCGAGTCCGTTTGCGTGTTCGGAGAAGACGAACCTGCCGTTGCCGATGTCGGCGATGGTCTCGAGATATTCTCTGTCGACGCCGTCACCGAGCCCTATGGTATAGACCGTGCAGTCGTATGACGCGACCAGAAGCCCGATGCGGTCGCGGAGCGACTGCGTGCTCAGGCGGTTTCCGTCCTGACCGTCGGTCATCACGATCAGGATATTGTTGAGGTCGTATTCTTTGGAGAACATCGTCGAAATGCTCTCCATCGAGCTCACGATCGCCGTGCCTCCGCCCGCGTTCAGTCTGGAAGCATATTCGGCGATCAGATCCTTCGAATCCAAGAAGTCCGAACGGAATTCCAGACCGCTGCTGAAGCCCGCGACGGCGATCATCTCATCCCTGCCCATATCCTCCGCAAAGCCCTCGACCGCGGCTCGCAGATCGCTTTCTTTGCCGGACATACTGCCGGAGATGTCGCACAGAAGGATGATCCTTCCCTTGAGGTCGTCGAGCTTTTTGACTTCATATTCCGTGATGTAGTATCCGCAGTCGGAAACGGAGACAAGATCCCTGAAGTTCTTTTCGGTGATGCCCGCGCCGTCTCCGAAGCTCACGGTGAAGCTGACCTTGTCAAAACCCGAGGAGTCGACCCTGCCGATATTTATGACCGCGCGCTTCTTTTCCGCGGTGCGGGAGATCTCTTCGGTGATCCTGCGGATCGCTCCCTCGGTGTCGGCGGGGATAATTTGGCCGTTCTCATCCTTGTCGAGTTTGACGGTGGACGAGGGATTCATCGCGGCGGAGTCGACCGGAGCGGCGAGTTCGAGGGCTTCGCTGACGTATTCCGAAACGTGCATCACGTTTTCCGAGTCGACCCCCGTTATGACCGCCTTGATCGCGCCCATCTTTTCGGCGTATTCGCTGTCGCCGGAGGTACCGGCGGTCTCGAGCGCCGAATCCAGGCAGTCCGAAGCCTTCCTGCTGAGGCCGATGGCGGCGTAGCCCTTCGCCGCCTCGAGGAATGCCTTGCTGTCGTCCTCGCAGCTCTTTTCGTCGGCGGCGTCGGTCAGCCATCCGAGCACCGTGACCGGAGCGTAGTCGTTTTTGGAATTTTCTATCGCGTCTATCTGCTCTTTGTATTCGCGCCTCTTCCCGGAGTCGAGCGAGCCGGAGGAAGAGCTGTAGATCGCGCTGCAGCGATCCCTGACCTGCGAGAGCTGATCGTCGGTGTAGGGACGCTTGACTCCCTTCATGTCCGCCGGAGTGACGAGTCCCGCTCCGATGAGTTCGGCGGCGACCTCCAGTTCTCTGTCGACGGAGTGTTCGCTGAGGTTTTCGGCGATCGCACCGCTGTCTCCGACGCGGCAGTTGAGATACAGGGCCGCTTCTCTCACGGCGCGGTTCGATTTGAGAGACTTGTCGTTCTTTATTATTTTGTTCAGAGATCCGGCGGCTTTTTTGACCTCCTCGAGCTTTTCGGGATCGAGTTCTTTTTCGTCCGAAGAGCGAAGTTCCGCCGAGAGAGCGACCGCCTCGGCGGCATTTTTGAGCCGCTGACCGGAGCTTTCGACCGAGGCGTCGATGCGGTCCTTCACGCTTTTTATGAAGTTTTCGGGACCAAGGGAGGTCGGCAGAACCTCTGCTGTCAAAGCTGCGTCCGCGTTCTGTTCGTAGTATTCGCTGAGCGCGCCGTTGGAAGCTCTTCCCGCGCGGATCGCGTTCAGAAGGTAGTTCTTCTCGTCCGTAACTTCCCGAGGCGTTCCCTCGGCGCACTGCTTTTCATATTTCAGATAGTATAAAAGCGACTTGCGCTCGTTCCCGGCGACGGCGTTCAACCTTGCGAGCATCAGGAGCCCGTCGGGTTTCTCGTCCTCGGCGACGGATCTTTCCATGAGCGAGATCGCCTCGTCCGTGCTGCCGTTCACGAGAAGGACAGAGGCGAAATAGGCGTCGTTGTCCGGTTGCTCAGAGGCTTTTTCGGCCTTTTGGGCCCCGGAAGTGAAAGCGCCGAACGAAGCGGCGACACAGAGTGCCGCGAGAGCGAGAGTCGCCAGCGACACCGCGACGCTGCCGACGAAAAACGCCTTTCTTTTTACCATGATGAAAACAAGCAGGATGAAAACGACCGCGAAAACGGCTCCCGCCGAAAACAGACTGAGATCCATTCTTTTCTCCTTGACTGGTTGTTCCCGAGGGAGCTGATCCCTCCCGGATATTGACTTTATTATACCACAGAGAGAGGATTTTTACAAGAAAAAAGCCGAGAACGAAAAGGAAGGAAAAAAAGATCCCCCGCGCATTCGCGGAGGATCGTGTGCATATACTGAAGATTCACAGTTTTGCGACGGTGCTGTTCTGGAAGTCGGTGAGGGCTTTGAAGTCCATCGCCGAGCCGTAGATCTCTTCGAGCTTCATATGGCGTTCTCTTGCCGCGGCGAACTCTTCCGAGGCGGCGTTTTTCAGGCTCTCCGAACATTTTGAAGTGAATTTCAGCTTTTGTCTGAGAGAGCTTTTCAGCGATCTGTTGAGAAACCTGTCCATATTGACGTATTTGTCCGCGTATCCGCAGCGCTTTTCCCAGTCCTCGCGCAGGTCTCTCGAAACGCTGACGCGCGATCCGTCGACGAAGATCGAATCCGGGCGTCCGTCGAGAGGGGAATAGGAGACTGCGAGAGAAACACTGTTTTCTTTCAGGATCCCGAAAAGCTCCTCCATGAACAGGCTCCCCGTGCCGAAGGGGTCAGTCACGAGCACTTTAGAGTCGGCGAGCTTTTCGAAACTGTCGAGTCTGAAATGCCCGAGATGATTGAACGTGGACGTGAGTCTCACGCGGACATCTCCCTTTTCGCCGCCGATCGAAGCCGCCAGCCTTTTTGCCGCGCGGAGCGACTTTTCGCCGTCGAAGCCCTCCCTGAGCGCGTTTCCCGCTCCCGCTACGAGAGCTCCGCAGGCACCGAGAAGCCTGTACGCCCGCGCAAAATTCGCCGACTTTTTTTCATTGAGCGCGATCATCTCCTTTGCGGAGGCGGCGAGGATCTTTTCGTCCCAGAAGTCGCCTGTGTTCAGGATCCTCGACACCGCGCCCGGATAGCGGGGATCGGTGCAGTGGGGAGCCGTGCCGTCCACGGCGGCAAGTTTCCCGGACGGGTCTTTCACGCCGTCGAGAGAGTCCGGGTCCGACGAGCAGATGAAGACGTCGGCTTTTCCTTCGTCGGCGCTCCATTTATCCGCAATCATTTTCAAAAGGCGGCTCTTCCCGGTCCCGGGTCCTCCCTTTATTATGTAAAGCCGTTCCAGCCGGCTTTCGTCGAAGATCTCGCCGAAGCGGCTCACGAAGCCGCGGCAGGTGTTCTGAGAGGCAAAAAATGTGTTCACAGCGGGCGTTCTCCTTCACAAACTGTTTTTCAGTTTCAGTTTATGCCGGAGAAGGCGTTTTGCCAAAGCTCAGCGCAATATCTTCATCGCGAACCAGAACTGGCTCCCCTCGCCGGGAGTGCTCCGGACGCCGTACTGACAGCCGTTCAGTTCGAAGATGCGCTTTGTGATCGAGAGCCCGAGTCCGGAGCCGATGACGTCCCGTTTATGAGTTTCGCTCCCGCGGTAGTATCTGTCCCAGATCTTGGGAAGCTCGTCCGCCGGGATGCCCTCGCCCCTGTCGGTGACGCTCGTCACGAGCATATCGCCCTCGACCTTCTGGAAGACGTCCACAGTCCTTGAATCGTCCGTGTGGTTGACCGCGTTGTTGACAAGATTCGTCAATGCTCTCCAGATCATTCCCTCGTCCGCCTCGACGTACACCGGCACGTCCGGGTGGGAAAAGTTGATCCTGAAGCCCTGAGCCTGGGTCATCGCGTTGTAGGAGTCGAGGACCCTCGCTGTGAAGGCGCAGGCGTCAAAGCGCGATATTTCGGGCTTTTCCATCTTCGAGCCGAGTTTCGAGAGGTCCAGAAGCTCCGTCACCATCGCGGTGAGCCGGTCCGCCTCGTCAACGATGACCTGCATGTTTTCTTTCGTCGCTTCTCCCGGCAGGTCGCGGATCATCTCGGCGTATCCCGAAATGAGCGTGAGCGGAGTCCTCAGATCGTGGCTGACGTTGGCGATCAGCTCCCTTCTCAGGGAGTCGACCTTCGAGATCTCCTCGGACGCCTCGCCGAGCGTGGCGTCGAGTTCCTGGATCTCGCGGCATCCGTCGGTCCCCGTGCTGACGAATCCCCCTTCGGGCAGGAGGGCGGCGGCGCGGTTGAGCTTCGCGAGGGGATCGGAGAGACGCTTGGAGGCGGCGAGCGCGAGGATCAGACTGAAAAGAGCCGCGGCGAAGGTCGCGATCAGAAGCTGGAGCGTGAGGGTCTTTGTCATTGATCCCGTCGGCACCAGAGGAGCGCTCATCAGAGCGAAATACTTTTTTGAGCCGCTTTTGAACACCGACGCGCTCAGCACGGAGTCTCCCTCTGTCTCGGACGGAGAATACTTTTCCAGGTCCTCTTCGGCGACAGAGCCGTCGAGCGCGACGCTGATCTGATCGCTCGTGCGCTCGGTATAGAGCCTGTTGAGCTTATCGCTCGAAAGAAGTGTCATGAAGCCGTCCGGTTCTTTGGAAAGAGCTTTCCCGTAGAGATAGATCACGTTTCTGTCGGGTATGGAATGGACCCAGCAGCTCCCGTCCGTATGGAAGTCCCCGACCAGGACGAGAGCGCCGTCGGTGATCTCGAAAATGCTCGAGCAGACCCCGTCGGAATTGCCCGCTTCGGAGACGAAGAGGGCGAAATCCGACTCGTTTTTCGTTTTCAGTGCTCCCGTCAGCTGCGTCATCCTCCTCGTGACGACGGCGCGGCAGAAGAAGTTCAGAAGGCCGATCTGGAAGAGCCACAACAGACCTACCGTCAGAGCGCCGAGCGCGAGAAACCAGATGAAGAGCTTTGTTTTCAGGCGCATCGCCTTTTTCCCGCCGGAACGGGCGACTTCAGTGTTCCGTTTCAAATCTGTATCCCATCCCTCTCACGGTGACAAGATCCTCGCTGTATCTTCCGAGACTCTTTCTGAGAAGTTTGACGTGCGTGTCGAGAGTGCGGTCGTCTCCGAAGTAGTCGAAGCCCCACACCTTTTCAAGGATCTTTTCTCTTGACAGCGCGATGTTTTTGTTTTCGAGCAGATAGACCAGAAGCTCGTATTCCTTCGGAGCGAGCTGGAGCGCGGCGCCGTCGAGTGTGACCTTTCTCGCGTCGAGATCGGCGACGAGCCCTCCGTGTACGAGCGTTCTGTGGGGCCTGTCCTGCTCCGGCGGTCTCGATCTCGAGATCACCGCCCTGATCCTCAGCATCAGCTCCTTCGGGCTGAACGGCTTCACGACGTAGTCGTCGATCCCCATTTCAAAGCCGTGGATCCGGTCGTATTCCTCGCCGCGCGCCGAGAGCATGATGACGGGGACGGGGCTTGTCTTTCTTATCTCCCTGACTGCCCAGAAGCCGTCGAGCTCCGGCATCATCACGTCCATTATCACAAGGTCGTATTTGTTTTCGCGGCACATCCTGACTGCGTCCATGCCGTCCGCCGCCTCTTCGGTCTCGAAGTCCTCGAATTGCGCGTATTTTTTGATTATCGCGCGGATCTTCGCTTCGTCGTCCACAATAAGTATCTTCATTTTTCCTCCGGGAAAAGATGTTTCGGATCCCTTCAAGCATATTTTACACCGTTCGTGTGAAGCATTTGTGAATCTTCGTGAATTTTTTTGAAAAAAACTCCCAACGCCGAAAAAAGCGTTGCAAACGCAAAAGATTTATGATAGAATATAAAAAGGAACAGTAGTTCTCCAGAAATTCAGCGGAGGTTTTTAAAATGAAATTCGAATCCCCCGAAATGATCCTGATTGAGACGGTCAGCATCTGTCTTCTTTCCACCGAGCCTCAGGAAGATACGGACGACAGCTACGGCAAGATCGTCTGAAAAGCGTCCGATCAATATATCCGGACCGGATCAGGAGTTATAAATGAAACAGTATACAAAGATAATCGCCGCCGCAATACTGGTGATCGTGGGTATCGCGATAGTCATTATTTCCGTCAATATCTCGAATCAGCCTCAGGATACGGTGGAGATCCCGGCTCCCTCGGGCACGAACGCGCCGGCTTCGACCGCCGCGCCGTCCTCGACCGCCGCTCCCTCTTCCACCGCGCCTTCGGGTTCTTCTGAAGCGCCGGCGAGCACCGTCTATTACACGGTCCTCCCCTCGGTGAGCGCATCCCAGAGCGCCTCAACGTCTCAGAACGCGCCGAGTTCTACCTCGGCGCAGACTTCCCCCGCTTCCACAGCCAAGGCTCCCGCTTCGACCGCAAAGACTTCTTCGACCGCCAGAGCTTCCGCCGCTCCCGCAAAGACGTCCGGTACTCCGTCCTCGACCGCAAGGCCCGCTTCGACGGCCGCCTCCACGTCCGCTCCGGCGTCGAGCGTCTCCCACAGCAGCTCTCCCGCGTCTTCCGGCGCTCCCTCTTCGTCCGGCGCACCCGCCTCTTCGTCCAAGGTGCCCGGAAGTTCTTCGGCTCCCGCTTCGTCCGGCGTACCCGGGACTTCCGCTCAGGCTTCGACTTCGTCCCCGTCGCAGAGCCCGGCTTCGACCGCTCCGGCTTCGACCGCTCCGGCGTCTTCCGAGGCGCCGACTTCAGCTCAGCCTTCATCCGCGGCGCCTGCTTCGTCGGCTTCGCCGTCTTCCGATCCGGCTCCCGCATCGACGGTCCCCGCCTCCACCGCTCCGGCTTCGTCCGCTCCGGCGTCCTCCGCGGCCCCGTCTTCATCTTCGACCCCCGCATCCACCGTCCCTCCGACGGTCCCTCCGACCGCTACCGCTACCGCGGCACTCTCGGTCGCCGACGACACCGACAACAGCTGGGGTCCGCTTGTATGATCTCCTTTTCCGCGGTCATCGCGGGCGTCGGCGTCGAGGTGCGCTGCAGGAGCGAAAGGTGCAGAAGCTTTTTTTCGGACTATGAAGCGCCGGTCGCCTCTCCCGAGCTTGTGCTGTCGGTCGGCGAAAGCGAGCTGGAGAGGGTCGCGCGCGACGCTCCCGGCAATTCTCCCGAATACACGGAGTTCATCGCGCTCTACGAGCCTCTGGCAAGATTCATGCCCTCGCACGGCGGTTTCGTTTTTCACGGCGCCTGCGTCAGTTTTGAAAAAGGCGGCTATCTCTTCACCGCTCCGAGCGGCACCGGAAAGACCACTCACATCCGTCTTTGGAGGAATTATCTCGGCGGGAACGTCGATATCGTCAACGGCGACAAGCCTATAAT
>JAFTEP010000301.1 GCA_017453605.1 Clostridia bacterium | reverse complement strand
CTCTTTTCAGGAGGTGTAAGATATGGCAAAGTGCGAGATTTGCGGCAAGAGCGTGACCTTCGGTCTGAAGGTCAGTCACTCCAATAGAAAGACCAACAGGACCTGGAAGCCCAACGTGAGAAAGGTCAAGGCGCTCGTCAACGGCGCGCCCGCGAGAGTTTATGTTTGCTCCCGCTGCCTGCGTTCCGGCAAGATCCAGAGAGCTGTCTGAACGGAGTTTTTTGACGCATTAAAAAATCAGGCTGATTTTCGTCAGCCTGTTTTTTTATTTTTCCGTTCTGCCTCTGAGCGCGGCAAAGAAGTCTTCGAGAAGCCCGGAGGCTTCTTTTTCCATGAGTCCGCCCTCGACCTCGGGTCTGTGGGCGAGCCCCAGAGAATTGATGTCGAATTTTCCGCCGAAAGCTCCTGCTTTCGGATCCTTTGCGCCGAAAAAGACCCTCTTTATCCTCGCGTTCACTATCGCTCCGGCGCACATCGCGCAGGGCTCGAGCGTGACGTAGAGATCGCATTCCCAGAGCCGCCAGCCTTTCAGCTTTTCGCAGGCGGCGCGGATCGCCTCGGTCTCCGCGTGGCAGAGCGCGTTCAGGTCCTTCTCGCGGGTGTTCCGGCCTACGGCGACGATTTCCCCGCGCCTGACGACGGCGGCTCCGACCGGGACGTCGCCGCTTTCTAAGCACAGACGGGCCTGTTCGAGCGCCAGCGACATGAAGCGGCGCTTCGCGTTTTCATCCGGCGCCGGCGCGTCCGCAACGAACTTTTTCACGGCCTTTTCATACCGTCGGGCGCGACCACGCAAGATATGCGTCGGTCAAGGTCGGATTGTGCTCCGAACAGTAGCTGTTGGCGGGTCTGCTGCTCGAGGACGAGGAGCCCGGATAGCGGTTCTCGGGATAGAGATTGATATATATTGGATCAGAGGTCGAAGACGGATAGACGTAGTTCGAGGGCAGGTCGATCCAGGTGTACTGTGCGTCGGATACCCTCACGGATTTTGTGAAGTATCTTTCCGACATATTGATCTTCAAGAACGCGACCCTTCTTGTGTTCGTGCAGTTCGGTCCTGCGATGCTGCGGGTATCGGCGCACCAGTCGACCACGACGTGCTTGTCGCAGGTGCCGCGGGGCAGGGAAGCCTCCGTGAAGTAGCCCTTGACGGTCCTGTCTCCGTTGATCGCGTTGCGGCAGGCGTCCGTCGCGAGCATCCCCGAATCGCGGCAGTATTCCGCCAGGATCAGGGCTTTCTGTCCCTGGAAGCTCTTGAGCGGAACGCCGTTCTCCTTGTGGTCGGTCAAAAACTTGCTGTGGATCGCCTTGTTGACGGTGTCCCAGAGATACAGAGCCGGAGTCTGTCCTGTCTTGTCCCTGAATCTCGAGATATAGTTGCTCATGCTCTTGGGCATATCGTATCCGACCCATACCGCCGAGGTGTAGTACGGCGTGTAGCCCACGAAATAGAGGTCCTTTTCGTCGTTGGTGGTTCCGGTCTTGCCGCCGTGATCTATGTCCTTGGTGAAGGTGAGCGATTTACCGGTACCGTCGTCGACGACGCTCTGCAGGAGCATATTCATCGTGTTCGCGGTGTCAGCGGAGAGTATGACCTTCGTCTTGGGAAGATTGTTCAGGATTATCTCTCCCGTGCTGTCCTCGACGTAGAGATAGGTCCTCGGAGCCTTGTATATGCCGTTGCCCGGGAAGGTCGCGTAGGCGGCCGCCATCTGATAGGTGCTGACTCCGTTCGTGAGACCGCCGAGCGCCAGGGACGAAAGGTTTATATCCTGCTGCACAAGAGACGTGATCCCGAACTTATCCGTCAGGAAGCGGTACGAAAGCTGGGGAGTCAGCTTGTCGAGAAGCAGGACCGCCGTGGTGTTTTTCGATTTGTAGATCGCGTATTCAAGAGTGACGTGGCCCTCGTATCCCGCGGGGGTGTTCCTCGGCCACATCCTTCCCATGCTCTTGTTGTACTGGTACGGGACGTCGTCGAGCGACGAACCGAAGGAGATATATCCGTTGTCGAGCGCGATCGAATATACCGAGAGCGGCTTTATCGCCGAACCCGGCTGTCTGAACGAGTCTACGGCGCGGTTGAGACCTCTCGAGACCGTCTGCTTGCCGATGCCTCCTATCAGTCCCGCGACGTTCCCGGTCTCGTTGTCGATAACCGTCATCGCCGCCTGAGGCTGGACGCCCGAAACGAGCTCGAAGAACTCCTCGTTCTCGAAGACTCTCTCCAGCTCGTCCTGAACGGATTTGTTCATCGCCGTGTATATCTTGAGACCGCCCGAGAAGAGCATCCTCGTCGCCATTTCGTGGGTCATCCCGAGATTCTTCTCGAGGTCGCCCGTCACGTCGTTCATGACCTGGTTGATATAATAGTTGTGGATCTTCTCGACGTATTCGACGGTCTCGTCCGCTATCACAAGCTCCGCTTCGTTCGCCTCGTGATACTGGTCGTAGTTGATATATCCGTTGTTGTGCATTTCGACCAGCACCGCGTGACGGCGCTCCTTGTTGAGATCGGGATTGAGGATCGGATCCCACTTGGACGGATACTGCGTGATGCCCGCCAGAGCCGCGCACTCGACGAGGGTGAGCTGGCTGACGTCCTTGCCGAAATATCTGTAAGCAGCGGACTGCACTCCGTAGCAGCCGTGCGACAGATAGATCGTGTTCAGATACATTTCAAGGATCTCTTCCTTGCTCTTTTTCGACTCTAAGCTCATCGCGCGGAAGATCTCGGTTATCTTTCTCTGAAGCGTCACGTCCTTGTCGTTGGTGACGTTTTTTATAAGCTGCTGAGTGATGGTCGAGGCTCCGTAGGAGACGTTTCCCGTCGCGAAGCTCAGAACGGCGCCGCCGAACCTTCTCAGGTCGATGCCGTTGTGATCGAAGAACCTCTTGTCCTCGATCGAAACGAACGCGTTGATGAGATTTTTCGGGATGTGGTCGTAGTCGACCCAGATCCTGTTCTCGGATCCCGAAAGCCTGTCCTCCTCGAGCTCGATCCAGTTCGTGCTCCCGGTCTCGTCGACGCCGTCGGCGTAGTAGAGGGAGGTCGAGAGGTTTGATTCGAATTTGAGGTTTTCGATGTCGAAATCGCCGTCGATATAAGTGGTGACGTAAATGACCATCGCCGCCGCCATTATCGAGCCGGAAATGACCGCGATGAGAAGGAGCGTCAGGAAGACGTTCAAGATATACGTCACGATTTTTCCGACGTATTTGGAAAGCGTTTTGACTATCCTTGAGATCACTCTGAAAGCTTTGTTGTCTCTGAGCGCCATTTTTTCTCCTTAAAAATCTATTGGGCTATTTCAGGACCGCGTTCTCGCCGCCGAGCATTTTTTTCAGCCTCGACAAAAGAAATTCGCCGTCCTGCGCGCCCGACCCGGGCTTCGGATAATATTTTTTCTCGTCGCTGAAGTAGTAGAGCACGGGCACGTTCCCGTCGAGAATATCTATCAAAGCTCCCGCTCGCGCAATCATTTTATCCTCTTTTGAGGAAAAACGCAAGTAGAGTTTCTTAGGTTTTACAAATAATTTACCGTTTGGATCGCTCTGCGCCGCCGTCTGAGGAGCTTTCGCGCTCTGAGAAGGCGCGGTTTGACGGGGCGCGGGAACGCTTTCCGGGACGAAATCCGCGTCGCCGACGGGAGAAACTATTTCCTGCACGTTCAGCTTGACTCCGTCCTCCTCGATCTGAACGAACGCCCTCACCAAAAGCACCCTTCCGATCTCGACCAGAGAGGAATATTTCATATACACTCCAGGGAAGATCACAAGCTCCGCCGAAGAGACGTTGTCCTCGAAGCGGCAGAAGCACATCAGCTGACCGCTCTTTGTCTTCTTTTCCGATCTTGCGGCGATCTGCCCGAGGACCCAGACGCTTTTTCTCGATGCTTCGGGAGAGGTAAATCTCGCGTCGAGCGGATCGATCCCCGACGGAGTGACGGCGCCGAGACTTTCGGCGTGGCGCGAATACAGGGCGAGCGCGTTCCCTGAGAAGCAGAAGCCGCACACGCTTTTTTCGAGCGCGGCGAGTCTGTCCGGCGGAAGCTCGTTTATCGCGGGATAGGCGAGCGCGGATTCCTCGTGCTTCACCTCGGGATCGCTGAACAGATCGAGCTGACCCTTTATGACGCCGCCCGCGCCCGATGCGTAGACGTCGATCGCCTTTTCGCACACCGCGGCGAGCCTGCTCCTGAAGACGCCGAAGCCGTCGAAGGCTCCGCTGAATATGAGGCTCTCCAGCATCTTCTTGTTCAGCCCGCGCGAGCGCATGCGCTTGACGAAGTTCTCGAAGTCTGAGAACTGTCCGAAGCTCTTTCTTTCCTCGACGAGCTCCCTCACGAAGCCCTCGCCGACGTTCTTCACAGCGCTCAGCCCGAACCTTATCCCGTTTTCTCCGACCGAGAAGCCCGAAACGCTCTCGTTGACGTCCGGTCCGAGCACTCTTATCTTCATCCGCTGACATTCGCTGATATACGCCGCGAATTTGTCCGAGCCCTGCTGAGCGTTTATGAGCGAGGTCATATATTCGGCGGGGTATCTGCATTTCAGATACGCCGTGCGGTAGGTGAACAGGGCGTATGCGGCGGCGTGAGATTTGTTGAAGGCGTAGTTTGCAAAGTCCGCCATATCCGCGAAGATCTTCTCGGCGGTCTCTTTTTTCACGCCTCTTTTCAGCGCGCCCTCGCAGAGAACGTTTCCTTTTTCGTCCTTCTTGCCGTATAAAAACGCGGTCTTCTCGGCTTCCAGGACCGACTTTTCTTTGTGTGAGATCGCTCTTCTCACTATGTCCGCCATCCCGTAGGAATATCCCGCGAGCGCCTGGAAGATCTGCATGACCTGCTCCTGATAGAGTATGCAGCCGTGAGTGACCGAAAGGATCTTTTCGAGCCTTTCGTCGTCATACTGCGCCGCGGCGCCGCCGCGGTTCTCTATATACTTCGGGATCGAACTCATCGGACCCGGTCTGAACAGAGCGATCGCCGCCTGGATGTCGTCCAGAGTCTTCGGACGCATCCTCATCATCAGGTTCTTCATACCCGCCGACTCGATCTGGAACATCCCCGTGACGTGTCCGGCGCAGATCTCCCTGAACACCTTTTCGTCGTCCTGCGGTATCAGCGCGAGATCGAAGGAAGGATCTTTTTTCTTTATCAGTTCCACCGTGTCGCTCATCGCCGTCAGATCCCTGAGCCCGAGAAAGTCGAATTTCAAGAGCCCTATGTCCGCGACCGTGTCCTTGGGGTACTGAGTGACGAGAGTCCCCGTGTTCACCGCGAGAGGGACGTATTCCTCGAGCGGTCTGTCGGTTATGACTATCCCCGCCGCGTGGACCGACGCGTGTCTGGGAAGGCCTTCTATCGCCGCGGCGTATTCGAGGATCTTTTGCACGTCGGGCGATTTTTCGCAGAGTCTTCTCAATTCCGGCTTGTTTTCAAAGGCCTCCTTCAGCCCCGAAAATCTCCCGTCCGGTATCAGCCGAGCCGCCTCGTCGACTGTCTGATAAGGCACGCCGAGCACCCTGCCCACGTCCCTTATCGCCGCCTTCGCCGCGAGCGTGTTGAAGGTCACGATCTGGCACACGCGGTCTTCCCCGTATTTCTTCGCGACGTAGTCTATGACCTCGCGCCTGCGGATGTAGCAGAAGTCTATGTCGAAGTCCGGCATGCTGACTCTCTGCGGATTGAGAAATCTCTCGAAAAGCAGGGAATATTTTATCGGGTCTATCTCTGTTATCGACAGACAGTAAGCAACGAGACTTCCTGCGCCGCTGCCTCTGCCCGGTCCGACCGGAATGTCGTGTTTCTTCGCGAAATCCACGAAATCCCAGACTATCAGAAAATAGTCCGAAAATCCCATCCTGATTATGACTTCCAGCTCGTATTCGATCCTCTTCAGGTATTCTTCTTCGCGCTCTTCGGGGATCAGCCCCCTGCTTTTCAGCCTCTCAAAGCCCTCGAAAGTCTTCTCTTTCAGTATCTCCGGGCAGCTTTTCTCGCCGGAGTCGAATTTCGGCAGATGCCTTGAGGAAAAGTCGAAGCTGAAATCGCACGCTTCGGCGATCTTCACGGTGTTTTCGAGCGCTTCGGGAGTGTCCGAAAACAGTTCTTCCATCTCGTCGCCCGATTTGAGGTAGAATTCGTCTGTCTCGAATCCGAGCGGGTTCTTGCCGTCGAACTGCGTGTTCGTCTGTATGCAGGTCAGAACGCTCTGGCTCGCCGCGTCGCGCTTTTCGAGATAATGCACGTCGTTCGTCGCAACTAAAGGGATAGAGAGCTTCTTCGACATCTCCTTCAGCGCAGAGTTGACAGTCAGATCCTCTCTGTAGCCGTGATTCTGCATTTCGAGAAAGAAATTCCCCTTGCCGAATATCCCTTCGAGGGTGCGGGCGTAAAGCTCCGCCTCCCGGACGTTCCCCTCGAGGATGAGCTTCGGGATCCGTCCCGCGAGGCAGGCGGAAAGGCAGATCAGCCCCTCGCTGTGCTGCTGCAGCAGCGAAAGGCTTATCCTCGGTTTGAAATAGAAGCCCTCCGTGAACGAGACCGTCACGAGCTTTATAAGGTTTTTATATCCCGTTTCGTTTTTGCACAGAAGGATCAGATGATCCGGGCTCTTGTCGAAAGTGACGTCCTTGTCTGAGAGCTCTCTCGGCGAAACGTACATCTCGCAGCCGATTATCGGCTTGATCCCGTTCTTTTTCGCCGCCTTGAAAAAGTCGACCGCGCCGTACATCACGCCGTGATCCGTGATCGCGACCGACTTCTGTCTCAGCTCCTTCGCGCGGCCGAAAAGCCTGTCTATCCGGCAGGCGCCGTCGAGCAGGCTGTATTCGGTGTGCAGATGAAGATGGACAAAATCTCTCACTTTTTTCTCCCGGAAAACTTTTTTCACAGATACATTGTACCATATCCGCATCATTTTTTCAAGCACCGCGGACGCCTAAAATGTTAGTTTTATGTTTACAATTTATTGAAAATATCTTTAACAAAAGGCGCGGCAAATATTCTATAATTAAAAACGAAAAGGTGGGAGAAAGTTGTTCGGATACGTCAGACCCTCGGAAAGCGAGCTTCTCGTCAGGCAATACAGGCTCTATAAGGCGCTCTACTGCGGGCTCTGCGATTCGATCAGAAGTGAAGTCTCCTTTTCGCTCAGCCTCTCGCTGAACTACGATTTCGTCTTTCTCGCCGCCGTCAGAGCGGCCGTCACCGGAGAAAAGCCGGAAATAAAGCTGCGCCGCTGCTTCGTACACCCGCTCAGAAAACGCCCTCACGCTCTTCTTCCGGACACTCTCGGCTACTGCGCGGCGTGCTCGATGATCCTGACCTACGAAAAACTCCGCGACGATATCCGCGACCCGGACGTCTCTTTTTTCAAAAAAATTTTTCTCATGCTCTACCGGATAGTCCTCTCCCGGGGCAGAAAACGCCTCTTCAAAAAACGCCCCGAGCTCACAGAGCTTTCCGGTCTTGTCACAAAGAGCCTCGAAAACATCTCGGAACTTGAAAAGGCCGGATCGGATGATCTTGACGCCTTCTGCGCCGAATTCGGGGACTTGATGAAAAACGTCGCGTCCTTCGGCTGCGAAGCCGGACAGGCGCGTATCCTCTCGGAGATCGGCGATTTCACAGGCAGGCTGATCTACACCGCCGACGCCTGCGACGACCTGAAAAAGGATTTCGAGCGCGGCTCGTTCAATCCGCTGATCGCGCGCTGGGGCTCGGCTGACGAGGCAGCCCGGCACTTCGAGCAGCTCGATATGGCGCTCGCTTTATACGCTTCGCGCATCGACTCCGCACTCGCTCTCGCCGGGGGCGACCCGGATCTTGTCGCGATCGCCGAAAACGTCGCGCAAAGGGGAGTGGCAAAACTCTGCCGGAGGATCTTCTCCCGAAGCGGCGGCGCGGATCGCGAGGCCGATCCAACCGTTACAACTCAGTAAAGGAGCGGCGGCAAGTCCGCCTTTTAAAATAATATGAGCGATCCCTACAAGGTACTCGGAGTTTCTCCCTACGCCTCGGACGACGAAATAAAAAAGGCGTACAGAGAGCTCGCCAAGAAGTTCCACCCCGACAATTATCACGACAATCCGCTCGGCGATCTTGCAAACGAGAAGATGAAAGAGATCAACGAGGCTTACGACGAGATCCAGCGCCGCCGCGCGAGGGGCTCCTCCGATCCCTATTCCTCCTCGGGCCGCTCGTATTCGTCCTATTCCTCCTCGTCGTCCTATTCTTCCTCGTCCCGGCAGGATCTCAGGCGCATAAGAGAGCTGATCGACGAAGGCAACTACACCGAGGCGGCGATAGTCTGCGAGTCCGTCAGCCAGAATATGCGCAACGCCGAGTGGTACTATCTTCGCGCCCTCATATATATGCGTCAGGGGAGCTACAACAACGCGGTCGAGGCGCTCTCCATCGCCTGCAGGATGGATCCGACAAACGACGAGTACGCCTCTCTCTACGAGACTCTGCGCTCGAATCAGACGCGCTACGGCGGCTTCACCGGCTCCGGCGACTACGGCTGTTCCGCCTGCGATATCTGCTCCGGGCTCATGTGCGCCGACTGCCTGTGCGAGTGCTGCGGCGGGGATCTTATCAGGTGCTGCTGAACTATGAAGAAGTCCACGGGTCCGAAGAAAACCTCAAAGAAAGCAAAAGCGGTCGCGGTCTGCGCGATGTTCGCCGCGCTCGGAGTCGTCGCGATCGGCGCGGCGGCGGTCTTAGACGTTCTCGATATGTTTTTGGCTCTTTTTGCGAGCGCGTTCATTTTTATCGCCGTGATCGAATTCGGCGCTCCCGCCGCCCTCGCGGTGTGGCTGGCGACATCCGCGCTTTCGCTTATCCTTTTCCCGCACAACACCGCCGCCTGGATGTATCTGATCTTCACCGGCTGGTATCCCGTCTTCAAGCGCTCGGTCGAAAAACTCCACTACGTCATTTCATGGATCGTCAAGCTCAGCGCGTTCAACACCTGCTGTCTTGTTTACTGGCTCGTCGCGACGAAGGTCCTTCTTATCCCGACAGAGCTTTTCGGCTGGCTCATCCCGGTCTTCGCGCTCGTGATCAACGCGGCGTTCATCATGTTCGATATCGCCGCTTCGAAGCTTATAACTCTCTACATTTTCCGCTGGCGCCGCCGCCTCGGATTCAAGGACTGAAAAAATGCTCTTTTTTTTGACGAACACTCTCGTTCCAGGCTTCAACCTCGCCTGCGAGGAATATTTCCTCAAGGATTCAGGCGAGGACGTTTTTATGCTCTGGCGCAACTCGCCGGTAGTGGTCATCGGCAAGAACCAGAACGTCTACGACGAAGTCGATCTCGATTTCGCCGCGGCTCATTCGGTCGGAGTGATCCGCCGCATAACCGGAGGCGGTGCGGTCTATCACGACACGGGCAACGTCAATTACAGTTATATCACGTCCCGCTCCTCGGCTCGCCCGCTCGATTTCGATTTCTTCACGCGCCCGATGATCGCGGCGCTTGATTCTCTCGGTATCACCTCTACTCTATCCGGCAGGAACGACCTTCTCTGCGGGGAGTATAAGATCTCGGGCAGCGCGCAGTTCAGCACCGAAAAGCGCACCCTCCACCACGGGACGCTCCTTTTCGACGTCGATATGGACACTCTCGCCGGCGTTCTAAAGCCCCCGGCGGCAAAGCTCGCCTCAAAGCATATCGCCTCCGTCAGGAGCCGCGTCTCGAACCTCAGGACGCTCTATCCCTCAGTCGCGGACAGCACCGAGGACTTCATGTCGCTTCTCGGCGAAAAACTCAGCGCGCATCTCGGCTGTGAGATCCGAAACGCGGACCTGGAGACGGTCAAAAAGAGCCGATACGTCAAAAAGTATTTTGAAGAGGACTACAATTTCGGCAGAAGGATCCACCGTCAGTTCAAAAAATCCCGCCGCTGGCCCTGCGGCACGGTCGTTTTCTGCTTCGACGCCGAAAACGGCCGCATCACTTCCCTCGAAATAGAGGGCGACTTCTTCCCGCTCAAAGACACGGACCGCCTCGCCGCGGACCTCGTCGGCGCCCCGCTCGACCGCGCGCTCCTCATCGCCCGCCTCGAACAAATAGACGCCGGCGCCTACTTCCCCTCCGTCACCCCCTCCCAGCTCGCCAACCAGATAACGGAGTGAAATCTTTCCCGACCCGGGCTCTCGCTTTTTTGCCGTCACACTTTCCGGACGGATAACGAACAGACCCCCCGTTTTACGGACAAACACACAAATCCGCCGCGGATCCGTTTAGGATCCGCGGCGGATTTTGTGAAATCAAGCTGATAAAAGATCTTTGTTTGCAGGAAATCAAGCGGCAGAAGCACCGAGAACGGTCGTCGGATCGGCGAGATACTGCCTCAGAAGAGTCAGGTCGAGAGTGTCTATCCCGTCATCGCCGTTTACGTCCGCTCCCGAAGACAGCACCGTACTTGAATCCGCTAGATACTGCCTGAGAACAGTCAGATCAAGCGTATTGATCGCATCGTCACTGTTAACGTCGCCAAAATGCTTTCCTTCCGCACAGTTTTTGTTAACAGTCGGCTCCGGATCGACGTCATCGTTCATTCCGTCGCCGTCATAGTCAACAAACGTTCCTCCTGCTTGTAAAGTGAAAAGGTTCCCTCTGTGGTCAAACAAGACCGAAGGACTGATTGACGTTGAGAAAACGGCTCCTGCTTCGCTTTCATTCTCGAGAACTATGACCGGAGCGCTCAGGT
>JAFTEP010000300.1 GCA_017453605.1 Clostridia bacterium | reverse complement strand
TTGGTGAGACGGAGGATCTCTTTATATCCGAGCGATCCGACGTATTTGCCGAAGCTGTAGGTGCTGACGGAAATCTTCATTTTTCTCTCTCCTTGTTTTTACATTTGAAAGGTTTTTTGATCCGGGGAACGCCCGGCGGGTGCGTCAGTTATACGACGTGATGCTCTTGAGCGAGAAATACTTTCTCGCGTCGGGCTCCTTGCCCCTCAGGTCGTAGAGCTCCTCGACGGTGACGAACCTGAATCCCTGCTCTAAAAGACCGACTATGATGTCTTCGAACGCGTTGACCGTGGATTCGTGGATCTCGTGCATCAGGACGATGTCGCCCGAGCGGACTCCGGGGTTTTTAAGCACCTTTTCCTTGAGGATGCCCGTGTCCCTGTCCTTCCAGTCGAGGGTATCGACGCTCCAGAGGATGCAGAACATACCGATCTTTCCGACGTGGGATTTATCGAGGTTGCCGTAGGGAGGACGCATGCAGATCGGGTCCGCGCCGATCGCGTCCCTGATGAGCTCGTTCGTGTCGTTGAGCTCCTTCATGATCTCGCTGTAGCTCATGGTGTTGAAGTTGGGATGGTTCCAGGAGTGGTTGGCGATCTGGCTGCCGTCGCTGACGAGCCTCGACAGGACTTCCCTTCTCGTGGCCTGACCCATGCTGTTGAGCCTGTGTCCGACCATGAAGAAGGTGACCTTGACCTGATATTTTTCGAGCAGATCCGCGATGTAGGGAGTGAATTTGGAAGTTGGGCCGTCATCGAAGGTGATCGCGATGACCTTTTCGTTGGGATCGGTCACCGGCTTGTATTCAGCCCAGCGCTTGGCGTACTTCTGGACAATGCTGCCGTCGAAATAGTCGGTGGGGATCGTGAGATCGCCGGCGTTGCCGGTCACGAGCACGTTGGCGTCGCTGAGGGTCACCGTGACGCCTTCCTCCGTAACGGTAAAGGTGTCGAAACTCATATCGGTGAGCTTGAACGCTTCGAGCTTCTCGGCGTCGAGCACGTCTCCGGTCTGTTCGGTTATGAAATCGGCCAGATACTGTTTGTAATCGTCAAACTGGAAAAGATCCGTGAACGAGATGATCTTCGTCCCGTCCCAGTAGCACGAGGCGGTCTTCTTGACCTGCCAGCCGTCGTCCTCGAGGGCCATGAAGAGGGCCTTGATCTCGGTGTACTGTCTGATCTTACTAAACTCGAAATCGAGCTTTTTTGCGTTAGCGGAAGCCGAAAGCGAGTTCATGCCGGAAGCGACAAGGTTGTTCCACTTGGCTTCAGCGGAGTTGTCGGGGAAGATCGGATCGGCGCGGTAGACTCCGTTAGCGTCGCGCGACACGGCGTAGCCCAGACCGGTCCCTGCGTAGTCGTTGGACGAGGCGCGGAAGACCATGTCGCTGAGCTGAGGATCGCTCTGCGAGGGATCGAGTCCCTGATAGGTCAGCTTCTGGGACTGATTGGTCATGACCGGCACGAGCAGATCGCACGAGCACAAAAGCGGGATCAAGGTCGCCAAAAGCAGGATCAACGCACATAATCTTTTCATCTGTCCAACCCCTTTTTTTATCCTTCGGTGATAACACGTTTTTTTACAAACGGCGATAATACGCCTACTTTAATTGTTCTCTTATAATTCTAACACAACGCGCGCGAAAAATCAACCGATAAAAGCGATTAAAAACATTTTTTTGCGCCGCCGGAACTAATTCCAAAGACAGGAAAACAAAAGTCCCCTAAATCTCTCAGCGTCTGCGTTTTTTCGGGCGCTTCGGCGCGGCGCCCGCCGCTATGAGAGCGAGAGGAGACGGAGCGAGAGTGAGCGCTGCACGAAGAGCAGAAAGCGGCGTGAGCGAAACTCCGCCGAGAAAAAGTCCGCAGACCGCGAGGAGAGCGAGAGTCAGAGCGCAGGCGCAAAACGCGCTCAGCGGCTTTTTTTCGGGCGAAGCGAGCCCGGCGGAGAGCCCCGCCGCAAGGCCCGAGACAAGGCTGACGGCAAGCGAGACGGCGCTCAGAAGATTTTCATACTTCGGCGTGTTTTCAAGGAAAGTCGAAGCGATCCACGAGACGCCCGCCGCCGCCAGAGCGCCGAAGATCCCGGCGATCAGCACGGTCCTGACTCTGTTTTGCGGTGTTCTTTTTTCTTTTTTCACAATTTATCCCCCTTTTCGTTTTCAAGAGCGGTTTTTTTAAGCCGCTTATTGAAAATATATTCAAAGAGGGCAAAAAAATGCAGGGATTGCCCGTCCGGCTTCTTGAAACCCCGGCGGGATCACGCCATATCCGGCGCGGAGCGGGTGTCTTCCTCGAACGGAGGACGCAAACCGGGGTCGGAGCCGAGGAAGGCGTCGAGAGCGGACTCGACGGAAGCGGGATCTGTAAACCAGCGAGCGAACGGGAAGCGGAAGACCGCGATGCCGCGGCGCAAAAATCCCGAGATCAGTCCGTAGGCGAGCACCGGATCGACCCCGTCCTTCAGCGCGGCGTCGGAAAGGACCGCGAAGCGGCGGACCGGATCGAAGGGATCCTGTATCATAATATCGGTGCGGACTTTGCCGAAACCGCAGTCAGTGAGAACTATCCAGCCGCGACTGCGCAGTTTGTCCGCGATGCGCTCCATAACGGGCTCGTGCGGTCTGTCCGGGAAGAGATCGACGGAGTCGGGAGAATTTTCCAGAGCGAAAAGTCCCGCGCAGAACAGTCTGAACTGACGGACTCCCGCGAGAGTGCTGCAGGTGTTTGAAAGCTCCTCGAAGCCGAACGAACAGGTCACGGTCAGAAATCTTCCGGCGAGAGTGAAAAGCCTCGAGAGGCTGTAGGCGCGGTCTGAGCCGAGAAGCGAGAAGAGCTTCGGGCTGAGTCCCTTGGCGTATCCGGATTCGGAGGACGCGAAGCACAGCGATAGCAGGACGACGTCAGCCTCGCCGGGATCCTCGTCAAAGGAGGAGATATAGAATTTCACGCCGTCTTTGCCGATGAGCATTTCCCTGAGTTCGGGGTCCTGGGAGAGCTTTCCGGCGAGCATCCTCGTGACGAGAAGCTTCTGAGCGTTCCCGAGCGTCACTATGCCGACGCTCTTCACTCCGGACCTGACGCAGTCCTCGAGTTCGTCGACGATGACCTTGGCTTCGATGACGTTCGTCGCCGTGGCGTCGTCGTAGCCGCCCTTCACGCAGAGGATCCGGGCGCCGAAGCGCTCGGGAGCAGGATAAACGGGGGATTGGAGTGTCCCGGCAAGATCGAAGGCGAAACGGCAGGCGGCGTCCGCTCCGATGACGGACGAAGAAATAAAGCCGCTTATCACGCAGTCTGAAGCCCCGAACCTGATCGCGAGCTCCGAAAGGCTTTCAAAGCTCCCGTCGCAGAGGGGATCGCCGACGGTGACGACGCTTCTGCCTTTGGAGAGAAGACCCGCGCCGATACAGCCGGGGACAAGGTGAGCGTCCGCGACGATCACGAGGGAATATCCGCCCGGATCGGAGAGCGATGACGTGAGCCCGGATGAGACGAGCCCCGAGAGATCGCCGGCGGCCGCAGACAGGATCGCGGCGTCGTTTTCAAAGGAGAGCTTCATCAGTTCGTCCTGCTTTGCGGTCTCCTCAGCCGAGAGCGCCGGAGAGACGGAGATCATGTGGCAGCACAGGGAATTGAAGAATCCGCAGAGGAAGTTTTCGCGGATCTGATCCTTGGAATAGGCTCCGCTCTCGCACTGTTTTACGGCGTCTCCAAGCCCGAGCGAGATCGCCTCGAGCCTGATCTTGAGCCAGTCGGTCCAGACTTCGAGTCCGTCGATCCCGTCGCGAAGAGCGGACAAAAAAGCGTGGTCGGCTCCGAAGCCCGAAGCGGGCTCCTGAGGCATTTCGAGACCGAGGAGGCGCTTGAGCTCGTTATATTCCGTCTGATAGTGTCCGAGGGCTTCATTTATCCTCGAGACCGCGGCGGCGGCGCGCTCGGGAAGCTCCGGAGTGCGCAGGACGGACGGGATCGCCGCGGGATCGGAACCGCCGAGCGCAAGATACGCGCTCTCGAAGCGGTCGGCGTCGAGGCAGATCCTCTCGAGTCTTTCCCAGAGCCCTTCCTTTTCGGTGTCGGGAGAGGTGACGTCCACGCCGAGACAGCTTCTCAGATGCTCGGAGTTTTTCAGGGTGTAGTCGCCGTATTCGCGGACTCTGTCGAGCCCGTCGAGGACTTCATGGACCGAGTCGCGGTCGAGATCGCCGAGGGCGCAGCCGCGAAGATCGTCGTAAACGCTCTTTTCGAGCGCCTTCTTTTTGTGACCGCCCAGAAGCGCCGCGCTCCTGAGACTGCTCTTGAGCGCGAGGACGTCGAGGGTGAAAACATCCTTTGAAAACTTCTTTTCCAGCTCTTTTTTCAGATCCCAGTGATTCTTCATCGTCCTCACGACGTTCACCGTGTCGGGAAGTCGGTTCTCGAAATAGTAGTGCGGGATCTTTTCGCCCTCGGCGAGGATCTTCAGCGCCTCTGTCAGCTTCTTTGAAAACTCCCTGCCGTCGCTCTCGGGGACCTGAAGCAGAGAGGAGGCGTCGGAGATCGAGGCGATCAGGCTCTGCAGAGCGCCGACGCAGCGGGAGGAAAGAAGGCGGGCGTTTTCGAGGGTATCGTCGCCGAAGGACGGCGAGCTGACAAATCTCAGCGGATTTTCCGGGATGCCTCCGGTCTTTTCCATGGCGTCGGTAAGCTCTGCGAGCACGGCGCTCCATTTGTCTACCCCGCGCTCGGTCAGCCCCTCAAAGAGCACCGGCGGGAGTTCGACCGGTTTTTCGGCGCCGCGGTATTTGTCGGCGAGGGACATCGCGGTGTAGAACGAGAAGCCCTGAGCCCTGTCGCGGAAGACCTGTTCGAGGCTTTCGCCGTCGAAGCCGCCGCGGCGGACTTCTTTTTTGTCGGAGGCGAGTTGACCGAGCTTTTCGACAAAGCGTTCCGGTTCGCCCGAGACGACGAGGACGCGGTGACCGGCGTTGAGCGCGTTTGCGGCGAGAGAGAGCGCGAAAGACTCTCTGACCGACGGATCGCCGATCCTCACCGCGGTGAAGCCTCCCGAGAGCGAGGTCTCGAGTGCGCGGTTGAAAGTTTTGTCAAAGCTTTTTCCTCCGACAACGGGGATCTCGGCTCCCCCGGCGGGGAGCGCGAAACGCCTCAGCGCGGCGTGAGCGGCGGCAAGCTCCGTCCTTATAGAAGCCGCGCAGACGGCCTTTTCGTCAAAGTCGAAGCTGTCGCTCATGGAAGCGGCGGTGCTCACGAAATCAAAGAGCGCCTTAACGCCTTCCGCAAAAGCGGAAAGAGCGCCGCCCGCGTCAAAGCCGGAAAGCTCCGCGAGGCGCTCGAACAGAACGCTGTTGCAGACCGCCCCGTGAGCGGCAAACTTCCCGTCCCCGCAGTCCGTCATAGGCAGGAGCAGGACGGGAGCCCGGCAGCGTTTTTCCCTGATCGGATCAAAATACCCGACCGTGCCGAGACAAAGAGACGGATGGGGCATCTGCGAGGCTTCTTTTTCAAGCTCGAAGCTCTCTCCCGCAATAGCCGCTTCCGGGTCGACGGGGACCGTGACCGGGACGAAGTCGGTAAGATCGGCGTAACCTTTCCGGCGCGACAGTTCACAGAAAAGTTCATCCTTCACGTTTTCTTTTTTGATCTCGGGAGCGGAGGTCAGGATGTCCTTCGCGCCGAGAGGCGCTTCGTCTCCGCATAGCTCCGAGGGGAGCGGAAGGATCCCCTCGCGCCTTGCGGCTCTCACGTTCACCGCGGCGATGAGCGGCTCTGAGAGAAGAGTCTTGCGAGCTCTGTCGCAGCTGACCTGGAAAGGGATGTCGGTGCCGTAGCAGATCCCGGAGGGATCGAAAACTTCTATCGCTCCCTCTCCGAGAGCCGACGCGAAAACGGAAGAGTCGTGCGACTCGGAAAACTCCTCCTGCTCGCCGCCAAGCCTCACCGCGACCGAGACCGTCGAAGAGAAGAAAAGGACAGTCGCGTCGAGACCCAGCGCCTCGCAGACCGAGGCGAAAACGAGAGCCAGTTCGAGAGAGTCGGCGTTTTTCGTGCGCAGACACACCGGAGCGGGCTTTACGTGTTCGGAAGTCTTCTCCGCGGAATACTGGCGGACCGAGTAGGCGATCCCGCACTCTTTCAGAAGCTCGTAAACTTCCTTTAATTTGGAGGCGACTCCCGAACAGGGAGTGCGCGAATAAAATTTCTCAGCCGGGACACCGCCCGAGATCCGTTCGGCAAGTTCCTTGACGGCGGCGCAGTCGGGGACGACGAAGGCGGCGGCAAGGGACGGATATACGGAGGCGGGAGAGAAAGAATCAAAGGGGACGAGCGGCACGAGCTTTTCTTTTGCGGCGGCGGAAGTCCCTCCGGAAAGGACGGTGGCTGTGATCTTCACGTTCTTCGCGGTCGAGCCGAGAAGGGCGCTGACCACCGCTTCGCCGAGCTTCGGGACGACGACGCGGCTGCCCTTGCCGAGCCTGCCGAGACGCAGGGTGACGGAGCGAAAGATCTCCGGGGAAAAATCGAGCCTGAGCCTTGCCGTTCCGGCAAGCTCCTCCGGCGCTTCGACGCCGACCCAGTCCACGAGCGGGATCCCCGCGCGCGAGTGGACGTAGCCGAATACTGACGCGGAGCCTATCCTGATCCTGATGCCGTTAGAAGTGTTTTCCATTTTTTCTCCCCTTTCTTTTTGCGCCTCTCAGAGAGAAGCGACGAAGTCTATAAGCTGACCGACGTCGAGACAGTCGCGGCAGAATGCCTCTCTCAGAAGCTCCTGCGGGACGTCGGGATCGAATTTTTCTTTGACGGGAAATTCGTTTATGCCGACAAGTTCGTGCGGATCGACTTTTTTTAGGGCGATCTGGCGCTTCATTTCTTTTCTCACGTCCTCCGCGCCGCCGTCGGCGAGCTTGAACGTGAGATAGTAGCTGTTCGTGTTCTCCACCGACGAAAGCCTCAGACCCTGAGAGCATCTGTGCATGAGAAAGCGCTTGAGCGTCCTGACGGCTCTTGTCCCGAGCCACGGGAACATCACGAAGCTGTTCTTCCCGAGCGCGATGACCGGCTTATCGAGGATCCCGGTCTTCGCGGCAAGATCCCTCGCGTCAGAAAGCCTCTTCGCGGCGTTTGGACCGAGATAGGGATAGACCGTGTCCTCCGAAAGGACGCGCTTCATACGGCGCATGATCTTCGTGTGTATCTCGCCGTAATCGCCGGGCCAGGCGATCTCCATTTTGCCCTCGACGCGCTTGACGTAGACGAGCCTTCTGGTGACGTCGAACTCCTGGACCTCCCAGACCCTGCCGGCGAGGGCGAACCTGTCGCCGACCGGCGGCACCGCGGAGACGGTCCCGATCTCCTCGCTGCCCTCTCTGACCATAAAGTCCTCGCTGTCCTTGAAGACGGCGTAGAAGTGATAATCCGAAAGAAGCTTTTCTCCCTTTTCGCCGACGGTCAGCTCGTTCTTGTCGTCGAGCGACAGAAAAGAATTTTTGACCATGTGCGAGATAAGCTGAGTAAGCTGAGCCGGTTCGACCCCGGCAAAACATCTGAGATTCAAAACCTTCCCGGCAAGTCTCGGCACCGGGAGGCTTCCCGAAGAGCCGACCGCCGCCAGCACCTGATGGAAGAGAAGGCTCACGGGGAGCGTTTTTAAAAGCGGCGGCTCTACCCAGCGCTCCTCGAGATAGAGCTGAACGACGGCGATCCCCTGAATGAGCTGCCAGGGACTGAGCTGATATATCGGCGCCTGGGAGATCGGCTTTTCCTCGCGGAAGATCATGAGCATCTCACAGGGATTTCCCCGTCTGCCGCTCCTGCCGATCCTCTGAAGAAAACCCGTGACCGTGTTCGGGCTCTCGACGTTGACGACCCTCTCGAGCCTGCCTATATCTATCCCGAGTTCGAGCGTGACCGTCGCGCAGGCGACAGAAGGCTTGGCGTCGTCCTTGAGAGCGGTCTCCGCCTCCTCGCGGATCGCGGCGGAAAGATTGCCGTGGTGGATGTAGAAAACGTCGGGCTCTCCCCTCTTGGAGGCGATCTGTCTCAGAGTGGCGGTGACGTGCTCGGTCTCCTCGCGGGAGTTTGAGAACACGATGCTCTTTTTGTTTTTGACGGATCTGTAGATGAAATCGGCGGCGGCGTCCGCGGCGTAGGAAGCCGGGGCGTCCCCGTTCCCGTCAGCGTCGGTCTCGGCGCGGGCGGAGTCCGAATAGAAGTGCTCTAAATAAAGCCTCCATTTGAGCCTGTCCTGCGGGATGTCAACCACGCGGCACTTTCGCGCGCCGCCGGAGCAGAGCCACGCGGCGTAGGCGTCAGTGTCGCCGACCGTCGCGGACAGACCGATCCTGCGGGGCGCTCTTCCGATGAGGCGCGAGATGCGCTCGACAATGGAGCGGGTCTGCTCGCCGCGGTCCCTGCCGGGCAGTGTGTGGATCTCGTCGAGGATGACGAACTTTAAATTAGCGAAGATCCGCGGTATGTCGTTCGGGCGGTTCAGGAGCATACTTTCGAGAGACTCCGGGGTGATCTGGAGGATCCCCGCCGGATCCTTAAGAAACCTCTTTTTCGGAGCCGCCGGGACGTCTCCGTGCCAGCGGCAGACCGGGATGCCGGCCCCGTCGCACAAAAGCTCCATCCGGGAAAACTGATCGTTGATGAGAGATTTCAGCGGCGCGATATAAAGGACGAGAAAGTCGTTCGCCCCCTCGCTCTCCATGAGTGAGAGCACCGGGAAAAACGCCGCTTCCGTTTTGCCGGAGGCGGTGGCGCTGGTTATCAGAAGATCGTCGTCGCTGTCGAAAACGATCTTCGCGGCTTCGAGCTGAACGTCCCTGAGCTCGGTCCAGCCCTGAGAATATATGTAGTCCCTGATAAAGGGCGCGTATCTTGAAAAAACGGCGTTCGCTTCGGACTTTGAAACAGGCATTTTCTCCCCCTTAGTTTTTCCGGGACGATTTTTCGAGCATGAAAGCCGCCGCGTCGAGCCAGTCCCTGCGCCTGAAAAAGTGCTTGCCCGGACGGCGGTAGTATCCGATACCGCCCCCGAAAAGCCTGAAAGGCGCTTCGGGAACGCTCTCGGGCGCGTCAAAGCCCTCGAGCCCGAGGCTTTCCCAGGCTTCGGACGCCGCGCGGCAGCAGTTGAGTTCCGAATCGGGATCCGCCCACAGATCCCCGGCGGCGCTCCCGACGCAAACGAATCTCGGGCAGATCGCGCCGAGAAGCCAGTGCTGGTCGAAAATGAGCTCTTCTTCCCTGCCGGCGTAAGAAGCGAAGTTCTTTTTGAACCAGTATGGGAAGGTGCGGGTTATCGCCTCTATGCTCTCGGCTTTGTCGCCTTTGCCCCTGTGAAGGGCGGCGCCCGAGCAGCCGGAGTCGTTGGAGAAGGCGGCGAAAAAGCGCGTGTCGAGAGCGGCGGCGAGAAGCGCGGTCTTGCCGAGGCGGGAATGTCCGATCACTGCGGCGCGCCCGGGATCGAGCCCGGGAAGCGTAAGCGCAAGATCAAGCGCGCGCGAAGCCGCCCACGCCCAGATCGTGAGCTTTCCGCAGCGCTCGTCCTCCGGCACGCCGTCATAGAAAAATCTTGCCGCTCCCTGATCGGGCGAAGAGTCGAAAGCGCGGTCGCAGGTCACGTCCTTATAGTATACCGAGAGCACCCCGAAGCCGAGGTCGGAAAGCTCCTCCGCGGGATAGTAGAGATTCGGGATCTCGGGATAGAAGTTCAGAAATATAAAGAACGGATGAAGCCCCTCTCCGTTCGGGATCACGGCTCTGACCGGGAAAGAAAATTCTCCCCCGTCAAAAACGGCGCGGACAAGATGATCCGTTCTTGAGGCGCTCCCGCCCATATATCGGGACGGCTCCTCCGAGATCTTCCCGAAAGCGAGAGATTTTTCCCGGAACGGCAGAGCGCCGTACTCCTCGTCGAGGAGCGTTTTCACAAGTTCTTTTCTTCTTGTCTCCCAGTCCTTCGGGCTTTCTGTGATAAGGCGCGGAAGCAACATTTTTTCATCCCCGTTTTCGGCGTCTGAAACTTCAGAGAGTTATCTCCGGGATCTCGATGTCGCCCTCGTCCTCCGTACCGGAGCGCGTTTCGAGCTTCACCTCGCCGACGAGCGCCGAAAAATCGGCAGTCGGATCCTGGAGCATCACGTTCAGAAGTCCGAGAAAGTCGCGCGTCACCTCGCGCGGCGTTATCATTATGTCCGCGCCCATCCTTTCGAGACAGACCTTCAGAAAGACCAGAAGCTGAGAGTCGTCGAGGCGCGGGGAGTAGCCGTAATACGCGGCGTGGAGGGTGCGAAGTCTGCCGACGAGCGCAAAAAGTTCGTCGTCGCTGAGCCTTTCGAGCCGGATCACCGGGCCCATAAGGTCGTTGACGCCCTCGCTGAACCTGCCGCCGACGAGACGGCTTTTCAGAGCCTCGTAGCTGTATAGACCTCTCCGGGGATCCTCCAGAAACTGCGGAGTGCCTCCGAGAAAGACGCCGAGGTGATCCGCCTTGCCCTGCAGGGCGTCGTTGAACATCGAGAGGATCTTTTCGTAGTTGTTCTCTCTCGAGACGCGGTTTGTGATCTTATAGAGGTTGACGCACTCGTCGAAGAACACGAGAAAGCCCTTGTATCCGATGAGCCAGAAGAATCTGGCGAAGAGCTTCAAATGATCGTACCAGTTGGAGTCGTCGATGACGGCGTTGACGCCGAGAAGCGAATTTCTCGCCTCGAGCCTTGTGGAAAATTCGCCCCTGAGCCATTTTAGGGCGTCGGCGCGCAGGCCGTCGTCGCCCGAAAGAAAGCCGTCGAGATATTTTTCGATGACCTTTACGAACTCGAAGCCGTTGACAAAGCCCCTGAGTGATGATAAAAGCGAATAAAGGCTCGCCTTGACCGCCCGGGCAAATCCAGGATCGGAGGGAGTCACGCCCTGTTCGCGCACGAGTTTTTCGGTCACGCCGCCGAGCCAGCCGGTGAGGATGCCCTCAAGCGCGCCCTCGTCGGGATATTCCATGACGCAGAGATTTTTCATCAGCTCGCGGTAACAGGCGATGCCCTGACCGCCGGTGCCGGAAAAGCGGCGTTCCGGGGACAGATCCGCGTCCGCGGTGACGAATCCCCTGCTCAGGGCGTTGGAGCGCACGAGCCCCATCAAGAAGGATTTTCCGCTCCCGTATTTGCCGATGAAGAAACGGAAGGTGCTCATACCGTCGGCGATGTTTTCCATGTCTCTGACGACGGCGGCGATCTCCTTGGTCCTTCCGATCGCGATATATTCAAGCCCGGTCCTCGGCACGACTCCCGCGCCGAGAGAATTCAAGAGCACCCCGAGGATCCTTTTCGGGATTTTCACAGCTTCCAATCCGGTTCACACATTCCTTTCTGAAGATACAAAAAGCCGTAAAGGCTCACGACCCGTACTGATCGCGGGGAAAGAGAAACTCGAGGTCTTCGCGGTAGTCCTGCAGCACTCTGCCGTCAGGACGCAGGACCACGTCGCCGGTGAACTCTCTCGCTTTGCGGTTGAGTTTTCCCACGAAGCTCTCGAAAAACTGGCCGCAGCCCGCGGCGTATCTGCGCGCCTCCGCCGGGTCGGCGTAGAGGAGCCTGATAAGAAAGCCCTGCTCGTTCTCGTCGAGAGAGGCGGCAAACTCGGTGGTGTCGCCGTCGTATCCCGGCGCGGCTTCTGAGGGAGCCGGCTCTCCGGAAGCGCCGATCAGGACGGTCTCGCCCTCGTCGTCGGAACCCGCGGTGAGGATGCGCGTGCTCTCCCAGGAACTCTCCTCGATCCCTCTGGCGCGCTCCAGATCGACTTCCAGACTGCGCCGGACGGGGCTTTCCGAGATCTCGGGAGAAAGAGAGGCTTTCTTTTTTGAGAAAAACGAATCGAAGACTTCGTCGATGAAGTCAGAATGTAAAGGAGAGATATTGACGGAAGAAAACTTCGCCTTAGTGCCGAACAGACGCCTCGTCTTGTTGTCGGCGTACTTTATGAGGGAGGTGAAGCGGTCCTTCACGTTCATATCGCCGGTCAGCGGACAGTACTCTATCTCGACGCCCTTTTTTCTCAGCGGATCGACCACCGCGCCGGAGTACAGAGGCCGTCTGATCTTCATCGGTGTCGGCACGGGCAGGGAAAGAAACGCCCGGCGGCGTTCGGGAGAAGTCAGAAGACCGCGCGCGAAAAGCTCGGCGACGAAGCCGTCGATCGCCTCGGCGTAGTCGGGATGGGCAAGATAGTACCCGACGCGCCGGAAATGGTAGTCGCACAGACAGTTCAGAAGAAAATCTGTCTGAGCGGCGTCGGGAGAGCCGCCCTCGCGGAGGATATGGTCGAAGATATAGCAGCCGTAGATCGCGGGATTCTGCCTGAACGGAACGGAGGGCAGGATCAGGTCGAGAGAGGCAAAGGGCAGAGGCAGGGAAAATTCCGTGCAGAGATCGAAGACCCAGTCGCAGAAGATGCGGTCGATCACCGCGAAATCCTCTCTGTAGTTCTTCCAGAGCCAGATCAAGTCTTCGAGGGTGTCCTTCGCGTTCGTCTCGGAGCAGAGGTTTATGAGTTCGTAGACGTACAGAAGAAAATAGGAATAATCCGTGCGGCGTCTGATTTTGCGCCTCGCGTCGGAGCGAAAGCAGAGATACGTGTCGATCTGAGCCGGCGTAAGCTCCGTAAAGCAGGGCGCGTATGAAAAATACTTGCTCGACGCAGACAGATCCGAGGGAAGTCTGTTGGCGAGCGCGCGGGCGCTGTCGGCAAAGCCCGAATACGAGCCGCCGTGCGCGGATCTTTTTGTCACGACCGCGCGGCAGAGCACCGCGGAGTCGGGAAAGTCCCTCTCGAAAAGGACCTCCTGCCGATCCGCGTCAACTTCAAGCTCCCTCAGGGAGAAGGCGCCGGCGCGAGCCGGAGATGCCTGCCCGCGGCGGGGAAGCAATTTGTCAACGCTCCAGAAGCGGTCGTCGTTTTTCATTGGAAAACCTTTTTTGACTGTGAAGCGATCCTATTGTTCTCGGTCGAAAAGAAAGTGCGATAATTTAGATCAGAGCAGTGTGTCGGCGTTGTAGCTGATCGCGCTGACGTCCCTGACGCCGGGGATCCTCTCGAGGATGTCGATCTTCTTGACGCCCTGCGGATCGAGCCTGATCTCGAGGCAGAGCTCGACGATGCCGTTCCCGACGGTGCGCGATTTGACCCTTGACTTGGGAAGATTTCTAAGCGCCGCTTCAACGCCCGACTTCTCGGCGGCGTCGTAGCGCACGACGAGCAGATACGGGCTCTTGTTGAGGCGGGCGCCGAAAATGAACGCCGCGAAATAAAGTATGCCCAGAAGGACGGTGGCTATGACCGCGATCAGGATGTATCTCGTGCCGCACATTATGCCCGCGCTGATCGCCCAGAACATGAACAGAGTGTCGTTGGCGTCCTTGACGGCGGTGCGGAACCTCACGATGCTGAGCGCACCGACCATCCCGAGGGAGACGCCGAGGTTTGAGGAGACGGTGAGGATGATGACGTCGGTTATCATCGCGAGCATCACGAGACCGAGGCAGAAGCCCTTGTTCATCAGGACGCCCGTGTAGGTGAGCTTGTAGATCCAGACGATGAACAGCCCCAAAAGGCAGGCGGTGATGAGGGTGACGAAGACGTGGCCGATGCTCGGACCGGAGGTGAACTCCGTCGCGAACATTTCCTTGATGGTGTTGAACATTTTCTTTCCCTTTCGTACGTTTATTCTTTTATTGATATGATCGCTCGGGTCGTTTTTGAATTACAGATATGCGCAGCTCAGACAGTACTTGCTGACTGCGCTCCTGGTCTTGGGGATATCCGTCAGAAGACATTCTATCTGCGCGGGAAGAAGACCGCTGAACTTGACCTCGAGTACCGCCTCTCCCCTTTCGAGGACCGGGATAGATGCGGGAGTGGAAAAGAGCTCTCCCTCGAAGCGCCTCGCGCGGACGTTCTCGTCGACGGTTATCCTCGTGTCGCCGATCGGATAGGAGAAGACCGTGCGGTCGTAGTCGACCAGCACGAGCGGCCTCAGAAAGCGGTTTTTGACGAGGATGTCGTACTCCCTGACGAGACCGTCTTCAGCTCCGACGACTCTTCCAGCCGCCATGGCGCGCATCGCGTTTTCGTCTATTCTCACCGAGGTCTTCTCGATGAATTCGCCGTTCTTCTTCTTTTTTTCAAAGGCGACAAACGACGGATCCATGTTGTAAAACCTGACGCGATACTTTATGCGGTCGTCGACTCCGGCGATCTTGTCGCGGTACGCGGACAGGTCGGCGTCGTCGAAGTACAGGCTCCGGATGAAATACGGCTCGAAGCCTTTCGCGTGCGGATCGGGATAGCAGATCTTCCCGAGTCGGCTCTTGACGATCGCCGCTCCGCCTCGGTTTATAAAAAATTTCAGTTCGTGTCTTAAAAGGGATCTTTCGGGATTCAAGCTCAGTCCCCCTTTACGCTCCGAAATACTTTTCGACCTGCTGCGAGCTGAGGCCGAAAACGTTTGTCACGTCGTCGATGAACTGCTGAACGCGGCTGACTCCGCTTTTGCCCCTGATGTAAGTGCGCAGCGTTTCGAGCGACTTTTCCCAGCCGCTGTAGGTCATATCCCATCTGGTGCGCTCGCGCTCCATTTCGGGACGGATGATTTCCGCGAGATAATCTATGTCGGCGAGAACGTGTTCCACGCTGAAGGTGGTCCTCAGCCTGTCTCCGAGCTGAGTCAGGAAAAGATCCCTGAAGCCCGAATTCTTGACGAGCGCGCGCATGATGAGGCTGACGTCGGCGTACATCGACGGGGAGATAAGAAAGCTGTAGGGCTTTGTGTTGTTGTAGAAAGCGAGGTCAAAATCGTACAGGATCCAGCGCCACTTTTTGTCCCCGGAGTTTGCGGAGAAAAACCTCACGTTGTCGAGATCCGAATTTCCGATATAAGCCTGGGTGATGAACCAGTCAATATAGCTTTCGAGGCATACCCTGTCCGCGACCCACTGGTAGTTTTCGGTCACGCTCATATCGTGGCTGTTTATATAGTTTATGACTTCTTTATATCCCTTCGACGAGCCGCTCTGCAGGGTGCCCATGTATCCGAGCACGTTCGCGTCGTCGGGATCGACGTTGTAGTGGGCGGCGACGAAGTCCTCGTCAAGCTTTTCCCTGAAGCAGTAGACCCCCCAGTATTCGCCGTTGAGATACAGAACGCAGAATCTGTACGCCTGCGCCTCGGTCTCGGGCATCCCGTCAGAGCAGAGCTTGCTGATGAGAGCGTCGCGGATAAGAGCGGATTCGTAGTCCTGCGAGCCGCTCCTAAGAACGAGGCTGTCGAAGACGTTGACGTCGGTGTTGTCGAAGATCGAATAGACTAGCTTTCCCGTCCCGTAAGCCTTCTTGAATTTGAGCTGAAAGGATTTTTTGGCGAGCGATCTGCCGGTGTTCCCGAAGATCTTGAGTCCGCAGTCGACCGAGAAGCCCTCTCCCCTGTCGTCGTAGAAGCTGACGTTGGCGGGCTTTTCCCAGTCCTTGTAGTAGTTGGCGCCGCGGTAGGGCCAGGTGTCCGAAGCGCCGGGGCCGGTGACGTAGATGCCGGTGTTGTAGTTCCAGAGGTTGTCGGGATCGGTGCAGAGGCTGACGACCGGGAGAGTGTGGTTCTCGTTGATGATGAAGCTGTCCGAGACGACAGGGCTGTCGAGCTTGCCCTCGACCGCGCAGAAGCTGCGGACGACAGTGGTCCTGGTGAGAACGAATCCGCCCGAATATACGCTGGACGAGCGCGAGGGGACGGAGCCGTCGAGAGTGTAGTAGATCGTTCCCTCGCCCGCAAGGTTCACGCTGAGCTGCTGGACGTTGTTGTAGGCGCCCGGAGCGACGTCGCTCACCGGGGAGGACGCCACGAGTCTCACGCCGCCGGAGTTGGAGGAACCGGGCGTGGGAGACGGGAAGTAGAAGAAGCCGGCTTTCGAGTCCTGCCTGCCGTAGCTCGCGCCGACCGGGAGCTGAGCGGCAAAGAGACAGTCGGCGACATTCTCCTCGGGGTCGAAGAGGAAGACGCTGTCGCCGGAGGACGAAAGATCGAAAGAGGTGTGTTTATACGCCGAGGTCGAAAGCTCGGGCTTGCCGGAGGCGAGAACGACGTAACATTCGCCCGGATCGAGAGTCACGTCCGGGAGCATCCAGGAGCCGGGCTTCTTGCGGGAGGTCGAAAGACTGTATCCCGAAAGAGAGACGGCCGAAGACGAAACGTTCTTCAGTTCGATCCAGTCGTAGCACTTGCCGTAGCTCTGCGGAAGATAGGTCGAATTGTTTATCATCACTTCGTTGATGACGACGTTCCCGACGGAATCGTTGGCCTCGTAGAAGAAGTTGAGACCGACGCCGTCGTTTTCATAGCCGGGGGTGGGATCTGCGCAGAGAGAAACGGCGCCCGAAGAGTTTCTGGCGAGCGAGAAGTTCTTTTCGAGCCTCTCGAATTTCACTTCGTCGATCAGAGCGCCCCAGGAGCTGTATAACGACACCGTCTCCCCGTCCGTGGAGATCGAGAAGTCGCAGTGCAGGGCCTCGGGAGAGCTTCCTCCGTCGCAGAGCACGAGCGCGCAGCCGCCGGCGGGGACGACGCCCGACAGCACCTCGTCGGGTCTGAGAGAATCGTCGGTGAGCCAGAAGCCGCCGAGATCGATGTCTTCGGACGAAAGGTTCTTAATTTCGATCCAGTCGGGACTGCCCTCGAAGAGGGCGCTCTTGCCGACCGTGTAGGAGGCGCAGAGCTCGTTTATGACGAGCTTTCCCTTCAGTCTGTTCATTTCGGCGTCGGTCATGGAGCCGCTCTTGCCGGGAGTCTGGGCGTAGGTCTTAATATAGTTCCCGTCGTCGCCGAGCTGCCAGGCGAGCCCGTCGTCAAGCTCCGTGTAGGAGGTCGAGCATATAAAGTGAGAGGCGGAATCGAAGACCCAGAGCGTCTCGCCCTCGCTCGAAAGCCTGAACGAGGCGTGAAGTTCGTCGGTATCCGAGCGGTTCTTGCCTGACGCGAAGATCACCACGCTCGCGCCGGGTTCGAGAGTTTTTTCGGATTTGATGAGCCATTTGGCGGGATCGGAGACGGAATTGGTGACGGAGATCCCTTTGAGCGGGATCGCCGCGGAAGAAACGTTGGTGAGTTCTATCCAGTCGGAAAGATCGCCGTCGGAATCTTTTAAGCCTCCGGCGTTCTTGGCGACAAGCTCGCTGATGACGAGTTTCAGATCGCTCTGCACGAGCTCTTCCCCGCTGCTCTTTTCGGACTTTTCATGCCCCGCGGCGGTGTTCTCGTTGCCCGGAGAGGGCAGATCGCAGGTCTGCCAGCCGCCGGAGGAAAGGCACATGCTCTGATCGGTCCTCAGGCTGAACGTGCTGACGCTGTCTACGACCTTTCCGGACGAATTTTTCACAACGACGGTCTCCCCGCCCGAAGACGAGAGCCCGAAGAGGGCGTAGCCGGAGCCGCCGTTTTTCATGCACCAGATCACAAGAAAGCTCTTCGGCGCGAGTTTGGTGCCGAAGGGGATCGTGTATCCGGCGCGCGAGGCGTCGTCGGAAACGGTGTATCCGCCCAGCTCGATCTCCTTTTCTCCGTAGTTCTCGAGCTCTATCCAGTCGGGGAAGAGCCCGTTCGGATCGGGATATGCGGAATTCGAGGTCATGATCTCGCTGATCCTCAGCGAGACCTCCGAGTTGTCCTTGGACACGGTGACCGCGGCGGCGATAACGGCGAAGATCACCGCCGCCAGAAGGATGATCGCGAGCAGGATGAGGCTCGGCTTGTACTTGTTCCACCTTGCTTGTCTGTTCATCTTTTTTCTTTCTCTGAATGTTTTTTATATTTTCCGGGCGCTCCGTTCAGAACGCGCTTTTGTCCTCCGAAAAAACTCCCGTCCTCACGATGCGGCACTCCGCTGCAATATCGGCGGCGGATGTGGACGCGAGGGCTTTCAGGATCAGTTCCGGGTTCAGATATCCCCTCTCGCCCCCGGCGCAGACGAGGAGCCGGGCGACAAGATCGCCGCCTTCCGGACAAAGCCGCGTCTCTTCTATCAGCGGGGCGACTGGAAGAGAGATCTCTCCCTTTTTCGAGCGCTTTGAAACTTCGAGCGGGCTTTTCAATAGCGCGGCAAGCTCGTTTTCCCTCCCGGCGCCTCCGGGAAAGGTGAGTTCGTAGCTGCAGAAGCGGATATCCGCAAACTTCTTTTGGGGATCGAGAGTGACCGAATTTAAAGATATCCCGGCGGGAAACTCGCTTTTCAGCCGCTCGAAGCACTCTCCGGGCGGATCGCCCTCCACGGAGACGTCACAAAGCTCCCTGAGGCTCTCGGTGCCGACACTCAGGGGCAGCGCGAAATTCAGCTTCGGATGCGGATTGAAGCCCTCGGAATACCAGAGCGGCACTTTCGCCCTCTTGAGGGCGCGTTCAAAAAGGCTCATGGTATCAAGATGCGAAATGAACCTTATATCCCCGGTCTTTGAAAATTCAAGTCTTGCGATCCTTCTGTCCATTTTTATCCGCACCGTCCTGAAATGATCTTTTCTTATTATATCCTTTTATTCTTTTATATCCTCTTAAATCCCCGGGTCAGGTCCGCTTCAGGATGAAGACCGGGATGGGAAAATCTCCCGTCCTGTTGACAAAATCCGTCACGCAGACCGTGAAGCGCGAGCTGTCGACGGTCTTGAAAAATCCGAGAAGCGCGTTCTTCTCGCCGTAGCCGCATTCCTTTCCGCAATAGATGCAGACAGACGCGGCGCCTCCGGAACAAAGCGCTTCGAGAGCCGCCTTTATCGCCGGGATGCTGCTCTCGGGGCGTGAAAAGACGTTGTGGTCGCCGCCCGGGAGCCAGCCGAGATTGAACATAACGGCCTTTACGGACCCAGGCGAAACGTAGGACGCGAGGTTCGCGTGGTCGTCGAGGATGGTTTTGACCCTGTCCGAAAAGCCGTTCGCCCTGACGAGAGCCTCGGTCGAGCGGATCGCCTCCTCCTGGACGTCGAAGGCGAGGACTCTCCCGCTCTTTCCGACAAGGGAGGCGAGAAACACGGTGTCCCTTCCCCTGCCGGCGGTCGCGTCGACGACAAGATCGCCCTCGGCGACGTGAGCGGCGATGAACTGATGGCTGAAGCCGAGAGCGTTGAGCGGCGTTTCCATTTCAGATCAGCGACTTCACGGCGTTGATGACGGAATTTGCCATATAGTACATCCCGAGATCGTTGGGATGGCAGCCGTCCACCGTGCAGGCGTAGCGGTCGCGGCAGGCGGCGAAATGGCTCCTGCCGTCGACGAAGAACACGTTCGTGTCCCCCTCGGCGATCGCCTTCGAGTAGGTCCGCATTATCACGTTGCGGCGCTCGGTGCAGTCTATCTCATAAAACGTCCAGTCGGGCTTTGAGAGGATCACGATCGGGACGTCGGGGTGCTTTTCGCGGATGATCCTGTATCCGCGCTCGTGGGTCTGAGCCAGATGCGCGGGGCTGGGGGCGTTGTGGTCGTAGTCGTAGACGAAGACGTCCATATCGAGAGAGGCGATGTATTCCATCATCACGGTCTCTCCCTTTCCGCTGCCGGAGAAGCCGAGGTTGACGTGGTCCATGTTGAGAGCCCTCGATGCGACGGAAGTGAAGCAGTTGCCGGGACGAGAGGCGCATCCGCCCTGGGTGATCGAGGAGCCGTAGTAGATGATCGGCTTCGAAAAGGGATACTCAATACCCTTTTCGACGCGGCTGCCGGGTTCAAATCCCAGAAGCACCTCGCTGACGTTGTTGTAGAGCGGGAAGTTTATGGTGTAGGACGTCATTTTTGCGGGGAGCTCGCCGACGGCGCTTGTGTAGCCCTTGCGGCTCTCCTCGCCGACTTCGGGCACGAAGGTGCGGGTGTAGACGCTCTCAGCCGCCGTGTCGGTGTAGAGATCGAAGCCTCTGACGCCGGTGGCGGGCATGTGGACGAAGCGGGTGCGCGGATCGTAGGTGACCTTCAGAACGATCCTCGGGCTGTCGGTGGAAAATCTCACTCTTCCGCCGGCGGTGTTCTTGTTGAGCCAGGCGACGCCGTCGCTGGTCGCCTTGGCGATATCCTCGGGGAGCCTGATGAAATACGAATCGTCAACGCTCCTCATAAGTCCGTATATCTTGAACGGGGCCTGTTTTATATCGTACCAGTCGAGATTTTCGCCCGCGCCGCTGTCGACGGCAAAGTTTTTGTCGGCGGACGCCACGTCGCCGTTCGCTGAGTTATTGATCTTTTCGCTCATTGTCCGTTCATCTCCCTTATCCTGAAGATAGAAACCAGCGCGTCGTAGAGCTTCTCGGCGATGCGGTACATACCGAGATCGCTGGGGTGGCTGCCGTCGACCGTGCAGTCGTTTCTTTCGTTCGAGGCAAAAAAGCTGTTGCCGTCCAGAAAATACACGTTCCTGTCGCCCGAATCCCACGCCTCGGCGTAGGTGCGCCATATAACGTCGCGTCTGTAGGGCGCCTCTTTTACTTCTTTTCCTCCCCTCGTCACGCTCTTCATCCCGAGCCATTTCCAGCCCGGAGCCGAAACGAACACGACGGGAGTGTCGGGATGCTTTTTGCGGAATATCTCGAAACCGCGCCTGTGGGTGTTTTCGAGGTGCTCAAGATCCGGCGCGTTGTGGTCGTAGTCGTAGATGAAGATCTCGGGATCCAGTGACGCGATGTATTCCATCATCTCGACCTCCGCCAGACCCGAGCCGGAAAAGCCGAGATTGACGTGGTCGATGTCGAGCCAGCGCGAGACCATAGACGTAAAGGCGTTGCCGGGACGCGACGCGCATCCGCCCTGGGTTATCGAGGATCCGTAGAACAGAAGATAGCCGGGCTTGGAATACTTTTTGCCGGGTCCGAAGCCGCAGCCGGGCTTGAGCCCGATCCACACCTCGTCGAGGCGGTTGTAGAGCGGGAAGTTCAAGGTCCAGTATCTGAGCCCCTTGTTCTTGACGGGCTTCGCCTCGGTCTCAAATCCGGTCCAGCCGTGCAGATCGGCGGTCGTGAAGAAAAGATCGAACAGCGAGCCGTCTTCGGTGTCGCAGTAGAGATCGAAGCCGGAAACTCCGGTCGGGGGCATGTGAGGGAAATCGCTGAGCTTGGAATAGGTGCATTTCAGCGCGATATACGGGCTGTCGGTCGAGAACCTCGCCCTTCCTCCGGCGGGTCTCTCGTTCATCATTTTCGCGCCCTCGTTTTTGGCGAGAGAGCCGCTTTCGAAAAGCGATTCGGGCATCCTTCTGTAGGAGGCGCCGTCCGCGCTCCTCATAACTCCGTAAAGCTCGACCGGCTTTTCTTTAAGGTCGAACCAGACGACGTCCTCGCCGCCCCTGGATTTGACCGCGAGGTTCGGGTCTATCCTGCCGATGTCGAACTCGGCGGCATCACTGTGCTTTTCCATTTTCCCTGTCCTTTTCGATTTTTTGTTTTATCATCAGGTCCTTGCTCTTCATGAGCCGGACCGTCGTGCTTCTCTCGTTCTCGGAGAGCTTCATCGCGATGAAGCGGATGGTCTCCTCGTACCTGGGGATCATGACGTGCTCGAGAGCGTTGACCCTGCGGCGCGTGCGCTCTATCTCCGCGGACATGAGCTGACAGGATTTTTCGACCTCCGCCAGCCGCACCATCTTTTCAAAGACCGCTCCGAGCTCGCTGACCGCGCCGTCGAGTTCGGACGAAGTGAAGGCGAAGCCGTAGGAGAAAACGTCCTTTTCGTCCGTGACCCTGAACTTCGGCCTGAACACGGGGATGCGCACGCTCATCACGTTTTTTTCTCCGACGTCAAGGCTGACGCTCTGCTTCGGCATCATCAGCGCCGTTTCGAGCTGAACCGGACTCATCAGCGAGCCCGCGATCGCCATGTGCGCGTTCGCCGACTTTATCGCCGCCTCGACCTCGTTCCTGAGGCTGAGGTTCTCCCTCACGAGTTCGAGAAAGCCCCTCATCAATTCGTCCCTCTTGTCCTTCAGAAGACGGTGTCCGCGCCTGGCGGTGGCGAGCTTCTTTTTGAGCTTCGCCATTTCCATGCGGGTCGGGTTGACGTTCATCACCGCCAAATAAACCACCTCTCAAACGTTGAACATACTTATTTCGGCACCCCGTTCGAAGCGACGGGGTTCACCGGGGCTCCCCGGCGCGAGGCACGCAGCGACGGGGTTCACCGGGGCTCCCCGGCGCGAGGCACGCAGCGACGGGGTTCACCGGGGCTCCCCGGCGCGAGGCACGCAGCGACGGGGTTCAGTCTTTGTCGTAATACTGAACGAGAAATTCCTCTTTTATCCTCTTCATTTCGGATCTGGGCAGGATCTTAAGAAGCTTCCAGCCGAGATCGAGAGTTTCTTCTATGGATCTGTCGGTGTCGTAGCCCTGCGAGACGTATTCCGTCTCGAAGGCGTCTGCGAACTTCGCGTAGAGCCTGTCGACCTCCGTCAGAGCCGATTCGCCGAGGATCACCATGAGTTCCTTTGCTTCCTTGCCCCTCGCGTAGGCGCCGAAGAGCTGGTTCATCGTGTTCATGTGATCCTTTCTCGTCCTGCCCTCGCCTATACCTTTTGTCTTCAGACGGCTCAGCGACGGGAGGACGTCGATAGGCGGCCTTATGCCCTTTCTGTAGAGCTCTCTCGAAAGGATGATCTGTCCCTCGGTGATATATCCCGTGAGGTCGGGGATCGGGTGGGTCTTGTCGTCCTCGGGCATCGTGAGGATCGGGATCATCGTGATCGAGCCCTCGTTGTCGAGCTGTCTGCCCGCCCTCTCGTAGAGAGTGGCGAGGTCCGTGTACATATATCCGGGATAGCCTCTCCTGCCCGGGACCTCCTTGCGCGCGGCGGAGACCTCTCTCAGGGCGTCGGCGTAGTTTGTGATATCGGTGAGGATGACAAGGACGTGCATACCCTGATCGAAGGCGAGATATTCGGCGGCGGTGAGCGCCATCCTCGGGGTCGCGATCCTCTCGATGGCGGGATCGTTGGCGAGGTTGACGAAAAGCACCGTCCTGTCGAGAGACCCGGCCTCCCTGAAGCTCTCGACGAAGAAGTCCGACTCCTCGAAGGTTATGCCCATCGCGGCGAAAACGACCGCGAAGCTCTCGTTCTTGCCGAGGACCTTCGACTGGCGCGCGATCTGCGCGGCGAGGTTCGCGTGCGGCAGACCGCTTGCCGAGAAGATCGGCAGCTTCTGTCCCCTGACCAGAGTGTTGAGCCCGTCGATCGCGCTGACTCCGGTCTGGATGAACTCCTGGGGATAGCGGCGGGCGGTCGGGTTCATCGGCACGCCGTTCACGTCCATCCTCTTGTCGGGGATGATCTCCGGGCCGCCGTCGATGGGTCTGCCGAGTCCGTCGAAGACCCTGCCGAGCATATCTTTAGACACGCCGAGCTCCATCTGTCTTCCCAAAAACCTGACCTTGCTGTCCGAAAGGTTTATGCCGGTCGAGTTCTCGAAAAGCTGGACGAGGGCGTCGGTGCCGTTGATCTCGAGCACCTTGCAGCGCCTCTTCTCGCCGTTGGCGAGTTCTATCTCGCCGAGCTCGTTGTAGGCGACGTTTTCGACGTTCTTCACGAGCATGAGAGGTCCGGCGACCTCTTCTATGGTCCTGTATTCCTTCGGCATCAGTCTTCCTCCTTGGCGGCGTCGTTCATTTCATCTCTGAGCCTGTCGAGGATCTGCTCGTATTCGGCGGGGCAGTCCTCTTCGGTCACGAACTTGAATTTGCCGATCTTTTCCCTGACCGGCAGAGCGACGATCGCGTCGATGCCCGTTTTGGCTTTCAGCGCCTCGAGACCGAGGTCGTAGTAGCTCAAAACGAGCTTCATCATCATAAGCTGCTTATTAAGGCTCGCGTAGGTGTCGACCTCGTCGAAAGCCTCCTGCTGCAGAAAGTCCTCTCTTATAGAACGCGCGGTCTCCATCTTGAGTCTGTCCGTCGGGCTGAGAGCGTCCATACCGACGAGCTTCACTATCTCGTCGAGCTCCGCCTCGTCCTGGAGAAGTCCCATCAGCCTGCCCCTGAGCTTCATCCACTCGGGACCGGCGTTTTCCGTGTACCAGCGGCTGAGAGAATCAAGATACAGTGAATAGCTGTTGAGCCAGTTTATCGCCGGGAAGTGCCTGCGGTACGCGAGCTGAGAATCGAGTCCCCAGAAGACTTTGACGATCCTCAAGGTCGCCTGGCTGACCGGCTCCGAGATATCGCCGCCGGGAGGCGAGACCGCTCCGATGACCGAGAGAGCGCCCTCTCTCTTTTCGCTTCCGAGGGTCACGACCCTTCCGGCGCGCTCGTAGAACTGCGCCAGCCTGCTTCCCAGATAAGCCGGATAGCCCTCTTCGCCGGGCATTTCCTCAAGTCTGCCGGACATCTCTCTCAGAGCCTCCGCCCAGCGCGACGTCGAATCGGCAAGCAGGACGACCGAGTAGCCCATATCCCTGAAATACTCGCCTATGGTGATCCCCGTGTAGACCGAAGCCTCGCGCGCCGCGACCGGCATATCCGAGGTGTTGGCGATGAGCACCGTGCGCTCCATGAGGGATCTTCCGGTGTGGGGGTCGATAAGCGTCGGGAACTCGTTGAGGACGTCGGTCATCTCGTTGCCGCGCTCTCCGCATCCGATGTATATGACTATATCCGCTTCGCTCCACTTGGCGAGCTGGTGCTGGATGACGGTCTTACCGCTGCCGAATGGTCCGGGGATCGCCGCGACGCCGCCCTTGGCGATCGGGAACATACAGTCGACGTTCCTCTGACCTGTAAGGAGCGGTCTGTCTGGCGAGAGCTTTTTAACGTAGGGTCTGCCGCGTCTGACGGGCCATTTCTGCATGAGCGTGACGGGCTTCCCGCCGACGGTGCAGACGGCGTCCGTGACGTGAAAGTCTCCCTCCGCGATCCCCTTGACCTCTCCCGAAACTCCGTGCGGGACGAGGATGAGATGGCGCACGACCTCGGTCTCCGCGACCTCCCCGAGGACGTCGCCGGTGACGGCCTCGTCCCCGTCCTTGACGCGGGGGACGAAATGCCAGACCTTCTCGCGGGAGAGAGACGGGACCTCTATCCCTCTTTTAAGGCTGTTGCCGCTGAGACGGCGGATCTCGTCGAGAGGACGCTGGATGCCGTCGAAGATGCTTCCTATGAGTCCGGGTCCGAGCTCGACGCTCATGGGCTCGCCGGTGGATTCGACCTCCTCGCCGGTGCCCAGTCCGGACGTTTCCTCGTAGACCTGGATCGAAGCCCGGTCCGAGTGCATTTCTATGATCTCACCTATAAGCCTCTTGTCCGAGACCCTGACGACGTCGAACATATTCGCGTCCTTCATACCGCTCGCTATGACGAGGGGTCCCGAGACCTTCTGGATCGTTCCTTTGCTCATTGGCAGGTCACCTCACTTCTGGTTTTGTAAAATATCCGAGCCGACCGCCTTCTCGACGGATTCGTGAACGGCTCTGCCGCCTCTGCCCGTGTTCCCGGAAACTCCGGGGATAAGGATTATCGCGGGCAGCTTTCTGTCGCGGTATCTGTTGATCCTGTCCTCCAGGATCTGCGCCCATTTTTCTGTTATATATATCACGGCGTAAGGACCCGAGGCGAGCTGATCGAGAAGTTTCGCCGCCTCCGCCGGATCCTCCGCCCCGAAGACGGCAAATCCCAGGGCCGCGAATCCGAAGACGCTCTCTCTGTCACCGATCACGGCGATCTTATACATAAAGCTCCCTGATCCTTTCCGACGCCGCCTCGTCCATGCCGAGCGCCTTGCACTGCAGGACGATGCCGACCGCCTTTATCTCGGTCTGAGCGGCGAACCACCAGGCGACGATGATCTCCACTCCGAGCGCCCTGACGAGGTTCTCTTTCATCAGGCGCATCTGAGCGTCGTCGCAGTATTTTTCAAAATCCGCGTCGTTTCCCGAAGCGGCCCTCGCCGCCTCGTCAAAGCCTCGCTCCGCGGCGAAAGCGCACACCGACTCACGCGAAACGGCGGCGTCCGCTAAAAGATCGGCGGGCATGGCGTCCGTCCCGGCGAGAGCCGAAAACACGCGGTCTTTTTCCACTCCGAGCTCGGCGCAGCGCAGGGCGACGCGCAGGTCCGTGAGCGTCCTGTCGAGAAGCGCCCAGCGGCAAAGAAATTCGCTCCCGGTAAGCCCGGCGAGCTCCGTCTGCCTCAAGAGCGCGGCGCGGTCGAGATAAAAATCCGCCGCCTGCCCGTCGGAGGTGTTGACCAACATCGAATAGACTTCGCCCGCGGCTTTCCTGAACGGCTCCGGCAGTTTTTCGTAGTCCTTTTTCGCGAGGATCTCCGGGAGAGCCGAAACGTCCAAAGAGGTCGGGAAAAGCCACAGACCCCCGGCGTCGCGTGAACTCACCAGCGCCTTGAGCGCCGCCTTGAGATTGTAAAAATCGTTCTTGACGGTCAGAAGATCCAGAACGTTCCCATCTTTGACGAGTTCCTTCACTTCCTCCCAGACCTGCTCTTCCCTGTCCGAAAGAAGCCTGTTCCTGTCGAGGTCTTCGGGAAGGCTCCAGCCGTGGGAGCCGAGCAGCGCGAACGCCTCCTCCATCCCGGAAGAAGCGATCAGCGATTCGAGAAAGGAACGCGTGAGAAGGGAGGCTTCATGACAGCGCACCCTCGCGTCGCCGTAGGCGTAAAGATCGTCTTTCATGCCGCACCTCATCCGAAGAGGACCGAGGCGGCGCCGTCGCGGACGGCTTCGATCCTGTCTCTGAGGATCGCCTCGAAGCTGAGGTTCTCCTCTATGAGACCGAGACGGATAAGACAGCCGCCGTCGATACCGGCGCGGTCGGAGGCAAGTTTCAGCGAGGCTTCAGGCGCGAGTTTTGAGTTGACGGAGGCGATGAAGCCCTCCGGAAGCCTTGCGGCGTCGCGCTCGTTGAGAACGAGTTCTCCGTCTCCGCGGGAAAAGTTTTTTAAGATCAGCCCCTCGAGGGCGGCAAAATAGTCCGCGTCCGCCATCGAACCGAGCTTTTCTTTTGCCAGAGCGATCGCGGCGTCGACCGCGGCGGTCTTCTCGGCGAGCCGCTCGCGCGAAACGAGAGTCTCCCTCGCGGATGCGGCGAGCGCGAGACGCTTGTCCGCCTCGCGGCGGGCTTCGTCGCTCAGAGCCTTATATTCGGCGTCCGCTTCCTCTTTCGCTTTCGCTCTGATAAGGTCGGCGCGCTCTTTGTCAGCTTCGCCGAGACTCTTCACGGCGTTCTCGCCGGAAAGTCTGATCCGGCTCAAAATTTTGTCGATTCCGGGCATTTCGATCCCTTTCAGTTTAAATAAAGCGGTGTATTACTCTTATACTCAGATGTTGCTGACCGCGATGATGGAGATGAGGAGCGCGAGGATCGCGTAGGTCTCGACCATCGCCGCCATGATGATGCTCTTGCCGTTGTGCTCGGGCTTCTTGGCGACTACCGCTACGCCGGCGGCCGCGACTCTCGCCTGAGCGGTCGCGGAGAAGAGACCGACTATAGCCATGGGCAGGCAGGCGAAAAGATACATGAG
>JAFTEP010000029.1 GCA_017453605.1 Clostridia bacterium | reverse complement strand
CCTCTGCTCAAGGTATATCCTCGACGTCCTGACGCGATACGGGTACGTAGGGGACGCGTATAAACTACTGACCAGGACAGAGTACCCCTCGTTCGGGTACGAGATACAGAACGAGGCGACGACGTTCTGGGAGCGCTTCGAATTAAAAAAGGATCCGGGGATGAACTCTCACTGCCATCCGATGTACGGATCCTGCGACTACTGGTTCTGGGCGTATCTTGCCGGGATCCGTTCCGAAGAGCCGGGCTGGGAGCGATTCAAGATCGGGCCCGTGTTCCCCGAAAAGCTTCTGAGCGTCCAGGCGGTTCTCGACACAGTCAAGGGCGATATCTGCGTTCGCTGGATGAAGCGTTACGGAAAGCTCGTCCTTCACGTCTCGGTCCCGTTCGGGACAAAAGCCGACGTCGTTTTCAACGGAAAAACTCACACGGTCGGCAGCGGATTTTTCGTTTTCGAGAAGGATCTTTGAATCAAAATAACACTGAGGATGCGTAAAGGAAAAAAATGTTCGGGATAAAGAAAAATAAAACGCCGCAAAAAAACGGCGTGGTCGTATTGAAAAAGACCCGGGAGGGCGAATGCGGCGGCACCGACGCGACGCTCGACACCAAGGCTCCTAAAACGATAAACTCGACCGAAATGACGCTTTTTGACGTCACCTCCGCCCTGCCCTTCAAGGTCGGAGACGACCGGGACGAAAGGCTCGGGTTCGTGAGCGCGTTCGCGGCGCCGGTGAAAGGCGGGAGCTTTTTATATCTCGAGACCGGCGAATTTTTTCAGAGGAGAGCCCCGAAGGAAAAAAGATTTGCAGTCGTGGAAGAAGACGTTTTCGGGGAACTCGTCGGGATCGTGAACGGATTCGATCTTGCAAAATCAAACGGCTTTCATTCCGTGACTCACGGGCTGCCGGAAAACTTCGGCGGAGAGATAGACATAAGATACGCGAGCGGAGAAAGGATCGGCGTTTCAGACAATCAGTCGCCCGTCATATCAGCCGCGGCCGGAAAAAAGATCGCCGAAACGATGAACAAAAGGATGAGCGGCAGAAAACTGCCGCTCGGGGACGTATCGGATCTTAAGAGCATCCTTTTCGAAGAGGAGCGCAAAGACGGCGGCTTCACGAAATCTCTTCTGAGGTTCAAGCCCGACGGAAAGGGAGAGTTTGAGAGAGCGAGCAGATACGACGGGCCGAAGGTCTTTGAGAGCAGATCCGAAGCGGACGAAAAGAAGATCGCCGAGATAAAAGAGACCGTCAATTCTTCCGGTATCCTCGCCTGGGAAACGCTTCCCGACAGAGGATATACTCCGATGAACTCAAAAAAGCTGACATTCACGTTCGCCGACGGGAACTCCGTCACCGTCCCGGACGGCAAATTGACGCCGGACGGGCTGAGCGGAGGCTTTTTCGAGATCGAACTCAGGATGAGATAACTTTTTCAGTCCTCCCCGACCCTCTTTGAAAAGAGGACCAGGTTTTTGTCGGGATCGACGAGAGCCGCGCTCAGAGGTTCAAAAGCAAGTTTCTTTTCGCCGAGGCGGCAGACGAAGCGCTCGGAGAACGGATTGACAAGGATTTGAGCGCGCGAGGAGCCGGTCTCCCAGGCGGAAGAAAGGATCGCGGGAAGAGAGTGGCCGAACGGGGCTTCGGGACAGCTGAGCTCGAGGCCCTTTATCATTTTCGCCGAGATCAGATATTCGCTCGCACAGTCCGTGAAAAAGCCGCGGAGCATCCGGATGAACGCGAACACCTCTTCTCTGTCGGGGAAAACGCTGAAATCCTTCTGCGACCAGTTTGAGATGAGTCTTCCGTCCGGGTAGAGAGTGAGAGTCAGGCTGTCGCCGGCGGTGAAGGAATAGGCGATGCGGTATCTGAGGGAGTCGGTGCTCACCGGGAGGATACAGCCGCACTGATTGCCCATGAAATTCCTGACGAACTCGTGGTAGAGATAAGCGTAGAGAGGAACGGGCCTTCCGATCTTATAGCAAAGCTCGAAGCGGTTGTCGCTGAACGAGAGATACTGCATGAAGGGCTCCGCCGCAGCCGACTCGCAGCCGAGAAGGGTGTTCCCCGCCCTGCCGTGCCAGTCGGAAAGCAGAGAGCGCATATTGGAGGACATCCATTCGCCCGGAGCCGGAGGATGTCCGTGGTCGCGGGAATAGCAGAGGTACTGACCGCCGCCGTGGTTCTGATCGAGGATCTGGACGTAATCGAGCGAATCCGTGATGAGCGGGATATACGCCCTGTCGAGCACCTTTCTCGCGCCGGGAGAAGCGGGACAGGAATCGTAGCCGGAGCGCTGACCCGTGCAGATCGGGCTCAGCACGACTTTGCCGTCGGGTCCGGCGCACATCGAGTCGATGAGGTTTTCTTTCTCGAACTCTTCGAGATTGTTGTAATCGACGAGGTTTGATTTGAGAGTATATCCGAAGCCGGAGCAGTAGACGCCCAGAAGCTGACCGCGCTCGTGGAGAGCGTCGAGATACTTTCTGAAGTCCTCTTTGTCTCCGTAGGGCGGGAGAACGTAGGGCGGGCACCAGGGACCCGTCCCCTCCCAGTGCATCAGAAGGACGAGTATGCGCGAGCCCGTCTTCGAGGAGATCTCGTCGATCAGGCCAAGTGCGTTCGTATAGGGATATAGCGCGTTCGGTTCCATCAGGTCCTTGTCGTGGACTCCGCGGATAGGATATGTGACGACGAGCGGGCTGTCCTGATACCATTCGGGGAGGTCGGGATTATCGCGGATCTTTTTCAGACCCTCGGGAAGACAGTCATAAAACCATTTGCGGTAGACCTCGGCGGCGTCCTGCCAGTCGCCGCATGGCGCGGCGACGACGAGCGGGAAAGCGGAAGAATAGTTCTCTGCGAATCCTACGCCGCAAAAATACTTCATTTCGAGCATCACGCCGGGCGCCTTGTCGAAGCGGCAGAAATTGATCTCCTTAGGGGCGCGGGAGGGATCGTGAGCCCCGAGATAGACCGAGCGGCGGGAAGAACCGCAGTCGAAAACGTAGGCGAGAAACTGAGAGGAGACCATGTTAGGGAAGACACTGAAATAGCCCTGCGAGGGATAGCAGGCCGGAGCGTAACGGATCCCGCGGGCGTGATCCCTGAGTTCGAGCGTGTCGACAAGAGCCCCCTCGTTGTAGGGGATGAGGATCTCGGAGCCTAAAGAGCCGCCGTCGAGCGCCAAAGGCTCGAGAACGAGGGGCAGGACTTCGACCCATTCGACGAGACGGTCGTCGGGTACGGAAGAAAACGACACGCGGCATTCGAGAGAGGCGTCCTTTTCTTCGAGGGTAAGAAGCGCCGAAAGATCGCCGCAGTCGGGAAAGCGAGAACATTCGACCTTGAGAGAAGAAGCCGACAAAGAAACGCGAAACTCTTCGCAGGAGGAAGCGGGCAGTGTGACAGACTCGCCGGAGACGTCGGTCAGTTTGAAATAAAAAACTTCCGACGGCGCGGCAAGAAGTGAGTGTGATCCGACGTCAAAAGCGCTTATCAGCCTGAGGTCGGGATCTATCGCGAGGTGGCAGTCGGAAAAGCCGATATATTCCATAATATAATCCCCCGTTTTTCGTATTTCTTCATTGTTACATAATTATAGCATCGACCCGGCGCGGTGTCAACAGTTTTCGCTCCCCCGCCCCCGGCGCATTGAACGGATTTTTTAAATATCTGCCGGATAACAGATCTTTGTTTTCTCTCCGACTTGACAAAAGGAAGCGTTTTTGCTATAATTTTTCAAGTGAAAAGCCGCCGGACGGCATTTGGCCGATTTCTCCGGAGAAAGGAAGAAGAGCATGACTTTCTATTCCTGCCTGATCCTCATAACAGAACTGATGATGCTCGCCATGACTCTTCACGTCCTGCATTACTCCGGCTTCACCAGAACTCAGAAGACCTGGTATCTTCTGACCTTCGTCTCGATCATGCTCTGCGCCGCCGCGGAGTACGCCGTTCACTGCGGATTATATTCCCCGGAATACGCCGGTATCCTCACCGTTCTCACGGTCGTTCAGTTCTCGATCGCCCCGATGCTCGGAGTCTTCTTCTCCGGCGCGCTCGGTCTGCACGACCAGGCGAAAAAAGCAAGTTTCATCTTCTCTCTCAACCTCATCGTCGAGATAGCCGCCGCTCCCTTCGGGCTCGTGTTCTTCTTCGACGAAGCGGGCTATCACAGAGGGCAGTTTTTCATAATCTACGGCGCGTTCTATTTTATCAGCCTCGTATATCTTCTCGTCTGTATGATCGCGGTCGGGAAAAGGTTCAGGCACAGGGACTTCCAGACTATAGCGATGGTTTTGGTCATCCTCGTCTCGGGGATCATCCCCATGACCTTCTTCCAGCTGAACGTGACGTATATCGCGATCGCTCTCAGCGCAAGTCTGTGCTATATCTACTATAACGATCTGGTCCAGCAGGATATCAAAGGAGACCTGGTCTCGAATCAGGAAAAGATGAGCCGGATGCAGCAGAAGATCATTTCCGGACTCGCCAGCCTGATCGAAAACCGGGACATCGAGACGGGAGAGCACGTTTCCAGAACAAGCGCTTACGTGAAGGCTCTTGCCGAGGACGCGAGAAAAGACGGTGTCTACTCCGATCAGCTGAGCGATCATTTCATTTCCCTTCTCAGCACTCTCGCGCCGATGCACGACATAGGAAAGGTCGTCGTTTCAGACCTTATCTTAAAAAAACCGGGCAGGCTCACACCCGAAGAATTCGAACAGATGAAAAAGCACGCCGCCGTCGGCGGAGACGTCGTGAGAGAGGTTCTCGACGAGATCACCGACGAGGAATACGTGTCGTTTGCCGCGGATATAGCCACCTACCACCACGAGCGCTGGGACGGGACGGGATATCCGAAACGTCTCAAACAAGAAGAGATCCCGCTCTCCGCGAGGATAATGGCGATCGCCGACGTCTTCGACGCCCTGATCTCGAGGCGCTGCTACAAGGAGCCGATGCCCTTTGAGGAAGCGTTCAACGTGATAAAAGACGAAGCGGGTTCGCACTTCGATCCGAATCTTGTCAGAGTCTTCTTGAAATACCGCGGGGATTTCGAAGTGACACCGGAAAACTGAAACTTCAACACAGAATCCGTCACAGACCGAAAACGGTTTTACGCCGCAGTTCGGTCTTTTTTTTTGTTTTCGGAAGGCGGGATGAATGAATAAACGGCTAAGGTTTGTGGGAAGATATTGTTGACAAATCAAGATCGACCGCGGTTCGGATATAAGGAGGCGGGATGATGAGCGAACTTATCGGCTGCGCCGAAAACTGCGTCTATCAGAACGAGGGACAGTGCACGCTCGAGAACGTGCCCGAATTCTGTCTGAGGCTCAATTCCAAAAAAGCCTGCATATACTACGTTCGGCGCGATAAAAAAATGGATGAACAAACCGATCCGCCGAAAACGAAAAAAACGAAGACTTCAGGCTTCGAAAGCTATTTCTGAAAGAAGGCAAAAGATGAAGTTCGACCGGAAGACCTATCCCGAATACACCAAAAGACACGCGCCGAGATCGCCTACAGCAAAAAACACGTTTCTTGCTTTCGTGACGGGAGGCTGTATCTGCGCGGCGGGTCAGGGATTGAAAGAATCATACCTTGTGCTGACGGGAGACGAAAAGACCTCGGGAACGCTCGTGTCGGTGACGCTCATCTTCCTGTCCTGCCTCTTCACCTCGCTCGGGCTCTACGACAGGCTCGCGAAGCACGCCGGAGCCGGAACGCTCGTGCCGATCACGGGCTTTGCCAACGCCTGTATGTCCCCGGCGCTCGACAACAAATCCGAGGGCTGGATATCAGGACTCGGCGCGAAGACCTTCATAATCTCTGGGCCCGTGATCCTTTACGGGACTGCGGCGGGCGTGATATACGGCGTCGTGCTGTGGATCCTCGGCCTGATCGGGGCAAAATGACCCCAAAAAAGCGCCCGGCAGAAACCGGGCGCCGGAAGTCTGGCGGACGTCAGTCCTCGAAAAGACCGTAGGTCTCGAGGACGTATTTTCCGATCTCGTAAAGCAGTTCTTCCGCCTTTTTCTTCAATTCTATAGGGGCGGCGGTAAAGCGGCTGCCGTAGGTCTGGAGCTCGGGGTGCCTTCTGAGGCGTTTGAAGCCGTAGAAGAAGTTGTCGGCTTCGAGAGTGAAATATCCCTTGTAGTCTGTCTTGATGAGAGCCGAAAGGATCTCGTCGTAGTTGGTCCTTCCGGTGAGCGGGAATTCGTGGTGATCCGCTCCGCGGTTGTCGTGGATGTGGAGCGCTCTGAGGTCGTCGCCGAGATCGACGATGTCCTGATACTGATGCCCCTCTATCGCGGCGTGCCCGACGTCCCAGACCGCGTGGACGAGAGGATGCGAGCAGTATTCGATGAACTCCTTCATTTCTTTGCCGGTCAGGAAAAACCAGCATTTGCCCATGTTGACTTTAGTCGTGTTCTCGATGAGAAGGTTCACTCCGGTCTTCTCCAGGACGGGGAACAGATCTTTGACGACGTCATAATTTGCGGCAAAATATCTCTCCTTGTCCTCGGGGCGCTCGTAAAGAAATTTATCCGAAACGCCGGTGTGGACCACGTTGTTTTTGATCCCGAGCCTCCGGCAGACTTCAAACGATCTCGCGGTCGCCCTGACGATCCTCTCCCTGCCGCTGACGCTGAGAAAATTCGTCTGCCCCGGCGCGTGAGCCTGAACGAAGGTCACGCCGAGCTTCGCCGCTTCGTCGGCGAGCTCGTCGACCTTCTTCTCCCAGTCGTTCCCCTCGTATGCCCAGCCGGGAAGATCGCCGTGATACATATTGAGATCAATATACTTGAATCCGGCGGCGGCGACCGCGCTGAGGCGGTCGATATAGCTCTCGTAATACGCGGCAAAATCGCCGGTCGTGGTTGCAAGCTTCATAAAAATGCACCTTCTTTCTAAAAAAGATTGTATCACCCGGAAAAGACAAAGTCAAGGTCAAAGAGAAAAAAACACGGAGAAGAAACAATGAAAGACGCCCTTTTCAGACCCGAAAAAAAGATCTTTCTCACACACAGCGCCTCGGTCGTCGGGAAGCTCGAAAAGGAAGGGCCTCTGGGAGAGCACTTCGATTTCGCCTTCGACGACATCCTGAACTCCCAGAAGACCTGGGAGAGCGCGGAAACAGAAGCCGTGAGGCTGTCGTTCGATCTTTTGATGAAAAAATCGGGGATAGGGCGCGAAGAGATCGGCGCGATCTTCGCCGGGGATCTGATGAACCAGTGCACCTCCGAGAGCGCTGGGATGGCGGAATCGGGGATCGCATATTTCGGGCTTTACGGCGCCTGCTCGACCTACGCGGAGGGGGCGATCCTCGCCGCGTGCGCAATAGAGGCGGGTCTGTGCGACAACGCGATCTTCTCGGCGTCGAGTCACTTTGCGACCGCGGAGAGACAGTACAGAACGCCGCTCGAATACGGCTCTCAGCGCACGCCGACCGCGCAGTGCACAGTCACCGGCGTCAGTTCGTCGCTTCTCAGCCGCACTCTGCCGGGAAAAGTGAGGATAAAGGAATGTCTTCCGGGACGGATCGTGAGATCGGGGGTGAAGGACCCGACGAACATGGGGGCGGCGATGGCGCCGGCCGCCGCCGACACGCTGAAAAGATACTTCTCTCTCACTTCCCTTTCCCCCGCCGATTTCGACCTGATCGCGACGGGAGACCTCGGCTCGGAGGGGAACGCGCTCGCGAGGGAGCTTCTCGAAGCAGAGGGATACAAAACGGACGCGAGGTTCACCGACTGCGGGATGCTGATCTTCGATCCGAAAAAGCAGGACGTTCACTGCGGAGGATCGGGCTGCGGCTGTTCGGCGGCGGTCACGGGAGCGTATCTTAAAAAGCTGATAGAACAAGGCGTTCTGAAAAACGTGCTTCTGGTCGGGACGGGCGCGCTGATGAGCCCATTGAGCGTCATGCAGAAAAACGACATCCCGGGAGTTGCGCACCTTGTGAGACTGACAAGAGAGGAGAACGAAAATTGATCTTTGTGAAAGCTTTCGCGGTCGGCGGACTGTTCTGCGCCGCCGCGCAGATACTCATAGATCTTACCGGGCTGAGTCCGGCGAGGATCCTCACGGGATACGTCGTCGCGGGAGTGATACTTTCATCTCTCGGGATATACGCGCCGATAAAGGAATTCGCGGGCTGCGGAGCGACGGTGCCGCTGACTGGCTTCGGCTTCAACATCGCCGAGGGAACGCGCGATGCCGTGGCGCAAAAGGGACTTCTCGGCGCGCTGACCGGAGGGATAAGTTCGTCCTCGGCGGGGATCGCCTCCGCCCTTTTGTTTTCGCTCGCGTTTTCGGCGATTTTCCGGGGAAAGCCCGATATCTGAGGCAAATCCGAGGCAAATAAGAAAAAATCACTGTTTACAAAGCGCGCCGGAT
>JAFTEP010000299.1 GCA_017453605.1 Clostridia bacterium | reverse complement strand
GTGGGTGTTCAGCTCGGCGCTGAAGCTCCTGCATCCGTTCATGCCGTTCATCACCGAGGAGATCTGGCAGAGCCTCCCGCACGAGGGAGAGAGCATCATGGTCTCCGAGTGGCCGAAGTTCGACGAGGCCTTCGATATGCCCGCCGAGAAGCAGGCCTTCGATCACGTCATCGAGACGATAAAGGGCATCAGGGCCCGCAGAGCGGAAATGAACGTGCCGGTCTCCAAGAAGACCCACGTCATCATACTGACGCCGGATAAGAGCGATTACGAGGCGGCGGAAGCGATCTTCACGCGGCTCGCCGGAGCAAGTTCCCTCTCGTTCCCCGCCGACCACGATCCCGACGGCTGCTCCGTCATCGCGACGGAACACGCGATCGTCCACATCCCGGTCGCCGAGCTGATCGACGTCGAGAAGGAGCTCGCAAGGCTCAACGAAGAGCTTGTCAAGACACAGAACGAGATCGACCGCGTCAAGGCGAAGCTCTCCAACGAGCAGTTCGTCCAGAGGGCGCCCGAAAAGGTCGTCAACGCGGAGCGCGCGAAGCTCGACGGCTTCGAGCACACTCTCGTGAACATCAGGGCGACGATCGAAAAATTGAAATAACTCTTTGCAAAGCACGCCCCCGGCCCGTTTTGAAGCGAGCCGGGGGCGAAGATTATTATTTCAGCCTTCGGGATAATACTTGTCTTTTGCAAGTTTCATGCAGCAGATATCGTGAAGGATCCCGTATTTCAGTTCGGGGACGGTCGCGAGCCAGCTTGCGGACATGAAGCCGAGAAGCTTCGAGTCGTCGAGATAGTTCTTCGCGAACGCGCCGATGCGGAGCATATTGACGGGCATCGCCCAGGTGGAGCCGGTCGGGATCTGGGAATAGCCCCAGTCCTCGAGCTTCTTGAAGAGCGCGACGTGCGGGTTGTCCCAGAGGTCGGGAAGGAAGTTGTGGATCGAGTTGTAGAACCAGTTGGACATCACGACGTCCTTCGGGATGAAGCTGCAGAACGCCTTCTCGCCGCCGAATTCATTTATGATGAACGGGTCCGCCCACATCCACGGACGCGCTCCGTTCTTCCTGCAGGCGTCGAAGAGCTCGTTCGCGTCCTCGGCCTTTTTGGTCTGCTTGCGGCTTATGACGACCGGCTGACCGATGACCTCCTGACAGCCGGGATCCTCCTCGTCGAGACCGAGGTGGAAAAGCTCGGGCCCGTCGAACAATTCGCAGGTCTCGTTTATGACGTCGCGGCAGAACGCGTTGTACTCGGGCAGACCGACTTTATATCCCCAGTCCTTCATCCAGGCGTTGTGAGAGCAGGAGAAATTGAACTTCGGCAGGACTTCGAGCCCGTTTGCTCTGAGGCGCTTCAGTTCCTCGCGAAACTGTTCTCCGGTCCAGGAGCCCGGCACTGCAAGCTCGGGGTGGCTTTTGAGTTCAACTCCCTCGCCCATATCCACAAGCACGGTCGTTACTCCGTTTTTCGCCGCGAAATCCGTGACCTCTCTCCAGGTGTCCCGGTCGGTGACGAGCTTCTCGCGGTAGATCATATCTATATATTCCTTGTTGTGAGGCTTGAAATTGCCCGGCTTCTGCCACATATTCGCACCGAGATGCACTAAAGAAACGAATCTTTTCATATCTTTTCCCCTTTATGATTTTTCAAGTTTTCAGTTTTTTGCCGCGGGATATTCGTTGCCCAGAAGATAGAACGGCTTTTCGTCCTCGTCGATCTCGGGGAAGCGCCCTGTCTTTTCAAGAAAGCGGTTGTCGACCCGGTCGTCGTTGACTTTCGACACCTCGCCGAGAAGGATCTTTCCCTTTCCCTCTTCACCCCAGAACTTGTGATACATCCCGGGATAGAGCGTTATGCTCTCGCCGGGGGTAAGCCGCACGACGCTTCCGGCGGGAACAGAGTATCTCCTGCCGTCGGAATTCACGCTGACGGGATTTTCTTTGTCAAGTTTTTCGTCGGGAGTCGAATTGTAGACCTGCACGAGAAGGTTTCCGCCGCCGCGGTTGATGATGTCCTCCATCTTGCTCCAGTGGAAATGGAAGGGAGTGATCTGGTTTTCCTCGACGATGAGGAGTTTTTCCGCGTAGGGCTTGAGATACTTCTTGTCGGTGAAGTTCCCGTTCCTGACGGTGAACATCAGAAGCCCGACTTTATAATAGTCTCCGCTTCCGAAATCGGTGATGTCCCAACCGAGCATATTGTCTCTGATCTCGTCGTACTCGCTGTTTTTGGTCTCCCACTCATCCGGTCCCCAGAAAGCGAACGGAGGCAGGAACACGCGGTGTTCTTTCATGAAGTCCACCGCGCCGCGCATGATGGAATTGATCTCGGATCTTTTCATTTTTAACCCTCTTTCTGCTGTTTATATTTTACCGTTTCATCATAACGGTCATTATCTTGTGAGGTCCGACGGACAGCGTGACAGAGTCGTCGGGGTCTTTTATCAGCGGAGCAAGGCTGTCTTCGTTCATCGTCGTGACGAAAAACCCGCTGAAATACTTACTTTTCAGTCTGACTTCGGCGCTTTCGCCTAAAGTTTCATAGATCCTGAGGATCGCGCCGTCACAGTCGATAGACTTTCTGAAAGCGGAGACGAGAACGCTCTGGGGCTTTTCGATCTCGACCGGGCTTATCGCGGCGGGAAGATCGCCGCCGTAGGTATGACGCATCGTGTGCGCGAGGGGCGGTCTTAAAAAGGAGTCGACTCTTTCAAGGCAGGAACTCAGCTTCTCGCCGGGAGCGAGAGGAACGAATGAGAACTCGAAGTCGAGTTCGCGCAGGCACTGGGCGCCCTCGATCCTGACGCTGCTGGCGAACCTGCCGGACTTTCTGCCCTTCATGTTGGGCTTTGTCATCCTGCCGACGCTTCTGAAAAGCGGGATCTCGACTGCGCCGTTTTTGTATTCGTAGGTGTAGAGCCCCTTCACGGCGGTGACGAGAGTTTTGTCCGGGTCACCGAAGCATAAAAAGTCCCTGAACGGCATCTCTCTGTCGGAGGCGGTCTTGAGGTTCTCGCAGTCGAGATATCTCGACGGATCGAGCTGACGGACGGTGAAGAGACCTCCCGAAACGACTCCGTTCTCGCTTTTCGCGCCCGGTATCCTCAAGCGGACGCAGTGATCGCGGGAGCGGTTGAGGATCTTCAAAGCCACGTCTACGCGCCTTATGTTTTTATAAAGCGTCACCTGAAAACTGATCGGCGAGGGCAGAAGCGTTTCTGAGCGGCGACCGTTTTTTATCCCCTCGGGCAGGAGCATCGTGAAGGAGTAGCTCAGAGTGCTTGAAAGCTCCCCCTTTGTGACGGAGACCTTTTCAGCGGGAAAATCCGCCTGAGAATAGGTCTTCTGTTCGGTCCAGGGCTCGGAGTAATCCCAGATATCCCCGTCGTCAGCCGCTTCGGCGAGCTGATTGAGTCCGTCGTATACCGCGCCGGACTCTTTGTCGAGAACGCTGACGGTGTTGTTTATAAACTTCACCGTGAAAAACTCGTTTTCGATCTCGCGTCCGTCAAAGTCCCTAACTGTGACCTCGTCTCCCGAGAGCGAATAACCGTACTGCTCGGCGGTATCGCCGCCGGAGACCGAAAAACGCACCCTGCGCACGTCGTCGGACAGACTCGCGGTGAGCGCGGGATCTCCGTTGACGTTGTATTCCATCGGCTCGTTGGGGATGATCTCGCTCGGGACTTTTCTTCCGTGCGAGTCGAAGACGGAAACGTTCTTTTTGAACGTGGTGATATACGCCTCGCAGACGCCGTTTTTTGTTCCGACGGGGCTGAAAACGACGATCGAGCCGTCAAGGTCTTTTGCCGGAGCGCTCATCCGGCGCCCGATCTTTTCAAGAGCGTCGTGGAGCGTCCATCCGGCGTTTTGTTCTATTGAGCTGTACCGGTACTCCTGCTCGACGTGGACGTCGTCTACGCTCGAGCCGTGGATGGTGTCGTGAGTGCTGTTGATAAGAAGCTTTTTGACGGCGTCGCCGAGCATCGTTTCGGGCTGAGAGATCCCGAAGATCTCTGCAAGAGCGTGGGCGGGAAGCGCGTAGTCGAAAACGAGGCGCTCGCAGCGGTCGTGACGGCGTTTTAAATAGTTGCGGGAGCTCATGGCGCCCAGAAGGAGATAGTCTGTCTTCAAACCGAGAAGGTCGCCCCGGAAAGGATCAGCCTTGTCGCTGAAATTCTCCCTGAGAAGCTTCGAATAGCCGTTGCCGTCGCCGAAAACGAATTCGATCTCATCCTGCATGGAGTTTGCGAGCTCCAGGGTCTCGAGGATGCCCTCCTGAGGCGGACAGTGATCGCAGCCCGTGAAGACTGGAACGATCCCCGAGGGGTAGAACTTCGCGTTTTCGAGGACGTTTTTTATGAGCTCTTCGGCGATCTTTTTATGGTCTTTATGCTCGGAGATCTCGCGGATGGTCTGATAATCCGAAAGACATTTTGCGCTTCCGGGGACGATGAGTGGGAGTCCGGGAAGAGGATCGTTGTTTGAATAGATGCTGAACGTCGCGTAATAGGCGAAGTTGACGCCGAAAATTTTGCTCCCGTCGTCTCCGACGAAGAAGAACTCCTTTTTGCCGCTTTCGGTCTGCGGCATTCCGCGGGTGAAAAGAAGATCGTCGATCCCGAAATCCTTCAAGATCTGCGGGAGCTGCGACGGGTGGCCGAAATTGTCCGGCAGATAACCCGCCTTCATCACGCCGCCGAAGGCTTTCGAGCGGCGGTCGCCCCAGAGACAGTTTTCGATCAGCGTCTCTCCGGAGTTTAAAAACTCGTCGAACTGAGTGTAGAAAGGACCAACTGCGAGAGCGCCGTCCCGGATCAGAGCGCGGATCTTCTCTTCGTATTCCGGGTGGACTTCCAGAACCTCTTCTACTGGGTAGAACGCGCCGTCGAAGATATAGGACTGCTTCGAGCCCTCTTCTCTCAGGCGCATCAGGATCTCGACGGCCTCGGTCATCCACCAGCGGAAATTGTCGAGCGGCTGATACCACTCGATGTCCATGTGGCCGTGATTCGTTACGAAAGCGACGATCTTTTTCATATACGAAGCTACCTTTCAAAAACTGTCGGGGAAATATCGGGGACAGTTAATTGCCGGCCGCGAGCGAGAGCAGGGTTTCGCCGAAACGAAGTCCGAGCCTTACCGCCTCCGGCGCGTCGAAATGGAGGCCGTCCCGGCCTACGGGGATATCTTTCGTGGAAACGAAAGCGGCGTTCTTGTCGCTCTCGGCGAAGGCTTTCTGCGCGGCTCTGACTTCGTCCGACCAGGGAGCGGCGGGCGCGTGAGTGGCGATCTCGCCGACGGCGACCGGAAGAGACGGCAGCCTCAGCTGGACGCGCATGGAGAACACGAGGTCAGACAGATTTTTCAAGTACTCCCCCGCCCTTTCGGCGCTCCTTGCGGCGTCGGACTCGCCCTGCATCCAGGCGAGAGCTTTTATGCGGGGCATACAGCCTTCGTTCATCAGGCAGTTAAGCCCGTTTTCGACGGTCTCGGCCCAGCATTTGAAGCTGAAACCGTGCTGACCGATAAAGCGCGGCTCGGCTTCCCACAAGAACCTCGGCATCCAGTCGTGATAGAGGTTGCTCCCTCCCATGGCGTAGCGGATGAGGGCGCAGTCGTTTTCAGAGTGTTCCTGGAGATATTTCGCTATGCCGTATTCTATCCCCATCTGGTCGGTCTTGCAGCCCATCCCGAGTTTTACTCCCCTGACCGGCTTCGCGTAAAAGTCGGGGCAGAAGTTGCCCTCCTGATAGATAACGACCCGGTCGAACACCTCCGGGACGAAGTCTTCCGGCAGAGTGGACAGGTCGCTGCAGCCGACGGCGTTAGACTGCCCGGCGATGAGATAAACGTCGATATCTTTAAGTTTTATCATTGTAAAGATCCTTTCGGTGTATCGTTACACGCGCAAATCAAAAAAATCAGGTCGTCTCCCTGACGATCAGTTCCGGACTGAAGACCGCGACAGGTCTGTCCTCGCCCGAAAGAACGGACGAGGTCATCTTCACCGCCTCCTCGCACATCGCGCGGGTCGGGATAGACACGGTGGTGAGGGCGGGACGGAACATGTGAGCGATCGGGATGTCGTCGAAGCCCGCGACCTTGATCCTGTCCGGCACCGAGTATCCAAGCGAGACGAGACGGCTGACGACGCCCGTGGCGAGCGCGTCGCTCTCGCAGATGACGCCGTCGATCCTGTCGAGGATCTCCGTCATGCCGTTCACCGCCGCTTCGCCTCCGAAGTGATCGTTTGGACCGAAGACCGACGTGCAGAAGGTCTTTTCACCGGTGCTTTTGAGATAGTTTAAGATCGCGCCGGTCTTTTCGACGGACATGGAGCTGTTGTCGGAGCCGCAGACCAGAAGAAAATTCCGGCAGCCTTTGTTGAAAAGATGCTCCACTGCAAGCCTGCTCCCCGCGCCGATATCGCAAAGGACGCAGTTTTTGATTTTTTCAATCCTGTGTCCGTGGATCAGGACTTTCGGCGTGCGGCGGCTGACCGCGTCGATCTTTTCGACGATCCCCTCGTCGTCGGGAAAGCATATAACTATTCCGTCGGCAAATGAAAAATCATCGACCGTCGGCTCGCGTTCGGAGAAGGTCTGGAGGATCGCCTTGCAGCCCGCCTTCTGGAAGGCGCGTCTGAGATATTCGAAGAGCTCCGCGAAAAAGGGGTTGACGATGCTCTCCGTGACGACGGCGATGATCCCGGTCTTCCTGCTCCTGAGAGAGCGCGCGATGAGCGAGGGATGGTAGTCGAGCTCTTTTATCGCCTCGTCGATCTTCGCTTTCGTTTCCGGCAGGACCTGATCCGGGTGATTGAGATATTTTGAGACGCATGAGACAGAAAGCCCCGTGCGCTGAGCGACTTGCTTTATCGTTGACATCTGTTCTTTTCGGGGGTCTGGGTAAAGATTTTGTTGCTTCTTTTGGGATTATAGCAAACATATCGGCGTTTGTCAATCACATTTTTCTCTTCCCGCTTCAGCGCGACGCCGTTTTTTTTATATTGACACGCCCCGCGATCCGTGGTATAATATTATTGTGTGTATCGTTACACGCGATCTGACGGCCGAAAGGGACGGTAAACGGAAAATGGAACGGTTTTCTCAGCAATTGAACGATAATTGGTTTGTCCGCACGGAGGCCGAAGACGCCGCCGATCTTGAGAGCTATTATTCTCACTGCGAAGAAGATCTCTGCGTCGGGACCTCTCTCCCGGCGACCGCGGCGGATCTCTTCCCGAAAGCGGACACGCCGCTGTGGTTCTATAAAAAATTCCGCACCGATCTGATGCCGGATCCCGATCACGGGATATATCTCTCGTTCGATCAGGCGGTCTGTCTCTGCGAGGCGTGGGTCAACGGGATCCGTGTCGGAAAGCACGTCCACTCCGAAGAAAAGTTTTCCTTCGACGTCACCCGGGCGCTGAAGCCGGGCGAAAACCTTATCGCCTGCCGCGTTTACGGTCCCGTCCACGGAAAGATCGGACCGGAGGGGATCTCGATGAAGACCGCACCGAATTTCGGACAGGTCTACAACTATTACACGGTCATATCAAAAACCGGGATAAACGGCAGGGTGAGGCTTATTAAAAAGCCGCTTTGCGCGATAGAGGATCTGTTCGTTCTGCCGGATCCCGAAAACAAATCCGTCAAGGTCGCTCTCACTCTGAAAAACCGCGGAGAGAGCGCTCAAAACGCCGGGATCGATTTTCGCGTCCTTGAGCGCGGAACGGAGATCGTTTCAAAAAGCGCGTCGGCGCGGGTCGGCGCCGGAGAGAGCGAAGTCGTTGAGGCGGAAATTCAGTTTGACTCGATCCGTCTCTGGTCGCCGGACGATCCGAATCTGTACACTCTCTCGGCCCGGGTGAAGACCGCGGGAGAGGAGCGCGCCGAAACGCGCTTCGGCTTCAAGAGCATGCGTGTCGAAAACGGCTTTTTTATCCTCAACGGAAAGAGGATATGGCTTTCAAGCGCGCATATCCACTCCGACAGAGAAGCCCTTCTCCACGCGAAGGCGATGGGCTTCAAGGCGATAAGGTTCCTCACTCAGATGCCGCCGGAGGAGCTTCTCGATTTCTGCGACGAGATCGGCCTTATGGTCTACGAGGAATGCGCCGTCGCCTGGGGAATGTCCGATTACCCCGAAATGCACCGACACATGGCGGCGTATCTTGACAACATGATAAAGCGCGACAGGAACCACGTTTCGGTCTGTATCTGGGGTATCTTCAACGAGCAGGCCGGACCCTGCGACAAAATGAGAAGCAGCAAGCTTTCAAAAACTTCAGACGTCTTCGATTTCGCCGTCGGACATCTGCCGCAGATGAGGCGTCTCGACCCTTCGAGGCTGATCCTTCTCTCCTCCGGCAGATGGGACGCGAAAAGGAGCGTCGGAAGCTTTTCAAATCCCGGCTCCGAAAAGTGGGAGTTCGGATGGGGAGAGGAAGCTCCGGACGCCCCTGATTCGACGCTTATCGACGAGAGCGACCTCAATCCGTATATAATCGGGCTCGGCGACGTACACGTCTATCCGACCGTCCCGATATCGAACCGCTTCCGCGATTTCATCAGGACTATCGGGCGGGGCACGAAGCCGGTGTTTCT
>JAFTEP010000298.1 GCA_017453605.1 Clostridia bacterium | reverse complement strand
CCCGGCGCGGACGCAGCAGCGAAAAACCGTGAATCTGTGGCGGTTGACCGTATGAAGATGTCCGAAAAAGCGGCGGATGACGTTCATTTTGACCTCGAAAAAAACTGTTTAGATAATTATATGATATAAAAGCTTCAAAGTCAATCAAAAAAGCCGGATCGGGACAAAAATGCTTTATTTTTCTCAAACGGTTGACAAATCAAGGCGGCGTAATGTATAATCAATTATGATAAAAAGCGCGAAATGTCAAGTAAAAAATCACTGAGACTTTACTAAAAGAGGAGAAAAAAATGGACAGCAGATTCTATTCCGGCCCCGCGCCGGAAAACGACTCTCAGCAGAGCTCTCCCGCTCCCGAAACATCCGGGATCCCGGACTCTCCCGCCCCGGAAACGGCTCCGGCGAACGCCGAAGCGCCCGCGGGCGAAGCCTTTGCCGCGCGGGAAGAAACGCCCGCCGCGCAGGCATTCGCGCCCGCTCCCGAACAGGGGCAGACCGAGATCCTGACGCCTCCGGCGCAGGAAGAGACGCCCGTGAAGGAAGCGGGACAGACCGAGGTCCTGACCCCTCCGGCGCAGGAAGAGACGCCCGCGCAGGAAGCCCCTCAGGCACAGCCGGCGTATCAAGAGAACGCCCGCGCGTTCTCTCCGTATCAGCAGGCGCCTCAGTATCAGCAGAATTACCGGTCTCAGCCTCAGAGCGCTCCGCAGTATCAGCAGGCGCCGCAGTATCAGCAGGCTCCCCGGTATCAGGCGCCGCAGTATCAGCAGAACGCGAATCCCTACGCCCAGAATCAGTATCAGGCTCCGCAGTATCAGCCTCAGCAGTACCGCCAGCCGGCTTATCAGCCTCAGCAGAACGCCGCTCCGGTAAAATCGGGAAAGGGAACGAAGCTGTTTTTGAGGATCGCAAACGTCGTCATCGCGCTCATTTGCGTCGCGGCGATCCTCGGATATCTGCTCCTTCCGCTGTGGAGAGTCAGCTTTGACATGAAGTTCGACGAGAATGCAGCCGATCTCATCGACGACGCGGTCGAGGCGGCAATGACCGAAAAGGGCAGTTCGCTCGACGGCAAGGAAGTCGACACTCAGCTCACCAGGGACATCACGAAGGCCGTCACCGACTGCCTCAGAGAAGAAGAGGTCGATTTCAGCATCGGCTTCAAGATCAACACGGTCGACGTTATAAGGTCGCTGTTCTCGGAGGATCTCGGATACCTGCAGGAATCCTTCGTGAGCAACGCCGAAGAGATCGCCGACGAACTTATAGAAAAGACGGAAAAAATCCTCAAGCCCGCGGCAGCGGCGGCGGTCAAGACCGTCATCGCCAACGAGCTCGAAAAGGTACTCGAAGAAAAGAGCGGCGGCGAGATAAAGAATATGCTCGAAAAGAGCGGCGTGGACTCCGAATGGATCGGTGACAAGATCGAAGAAGTGATATCTCTTCTCACTGAAGACGGAGCGACGGTCGATTCGGTCACCGACAAGATCATGGACCTGACCGACGACGCCGTGAAAAAGGTGCTCGACGCGCAGGAAGAAGACGAAGCGCGCAGAGCGCTCGGAGAATACTACGAGAACCGCGAGAACATAATCAGCGAGATCCGCAACACTATCGAGGAGATCGCGGACGAAAACGGGAACGTGAATCTCGACGCGATGATCGCGGATCTGATCGAAAAGGCTCAGAACGAAGAATCGTCGGGGACGGAAGGATTCGCTTCCGACGGCGCGGTCCCGCTCTCATCCGACAGCAAGATCGATCTCAAAGAGACCAAAAAGTCGCTCAAAAAGACGATCGCGTCCCTGTTTGAAAAAATAGACGACGACAAGACCAACGAGATCGGCAAAGCGCTCAACATCTCCATGAAGATCTTCGCGGGCCTCATCATCCTCACGATGTTCACCTGGCTCTATCTTATCATCAAGGTCATCTTCAAGTTCGCGCGTCCCAATCCCGGGATCAAGACCTGGGTCCCGATCGCGTTCGGCTGGTGGCCCTTCGTCCTGCTCTCTGCGATCCCGTGGTGCGTCGTGACCTTCGCCAAAAGCGCACTCACAAGCTCTCTTATCGGCGCCGACGTACCTGACGCCGCGAAGAGCGCCGTCGGGCTGATCGAAAACGCGAACATAACGTTCTTCTCCGGAGCCTACGTCGCCGCCCTCGCGGCTCTCGCGCTCTTGTTGATCTGGTTCATCTACGGCCCGAAGCGCGACAAAATGAAACAGATCGTCGGGAAATAACAAAAAAGACGCACTTGAATAAAATAACTTACCCCGCGGGAAAAACCAAAGTTTGTCCCGCGGGGTCGCTGTCTTTATGAGGCGTTCATTCTGAAGGATTTATGCTGCTTCAAAAGATCCTTCGCTCCGCTCAGGATGACAAAAAAGGAGCCTAAGCCTTGTGCGGCGGGTCGCCGTCGGCGCCGACCCCTGCCGGATTTCATTTTATTAGAAAACAAAACGGGAACAAACTCAAAACTCCGAACTCCGTATTGTTTAAAATTCTCCGGGATCAAAAGGACCGTTCCCCTTGCGGGTCAAGGCGGAGCCCTTGGTCAGACGATCATGGATTTCAGCCTGAGGCGGAGGTTGTCGGCGATCATAGCGATAAATTCGCTGTTGGTGGGCTTGCCCTTGCTGTTCTGGACCGTGTAGCCGAAGTAGGAGTTGAGCATATCGACGTCGCCTCTGTCCCAGGCGACCTCTATCGCGTGGCGGATAGCCCTCTCGACGCGGGACGAGGTCGTGTTGAACTCGCGCGCGACGGAGGGATAGAGGGTTTTTGTGACCTCGTTTATGATGCGGTTGTCCTTTGCGACCATGATGATCGCGCTTCTCAGATACTGATAGCCCTTTATGTGCGCGGGTATGCCTATCTGGTGGATGATGCGCGTGACCTGCGCCTCGAGATCGTAGTCGTCGGCGGGAAGAGTCGTCCTCGCCTCGACCGTGCGGCGGATCTTCTCCGCGAGGCTCTCGTAGTCGAAGGGCTTTATGACGCAGCCGCTGACGCCGTTGTTGAAGGCGTCCTCCAACACGCGGCGGTTGCTGACTCCCGTGACGAGGATGAATTTCGGGCACTTCACGCCGAGTTCGCGCCTCAGCTCCCCGATAAGCGAGCCGCAGTCGTAGCCCGGAAACCACAGATCCATCAGCACCGCTTGCGGACGCGTCTTTTTGATCGCCGCGAGCGCCTCCTTCCCGTCCCCCGAGCTTCCGGTCACCTCGAAGCCGAGCCTCGAAAGATTGTCGCAGCAGGCGAGACGGAAATCGGCGTTTGAGTCGAGCACGTAGACTTTCACTTCGATTTTAGTGTTCATGTTTTTTCTCCTTTTCGCACTTTTGATGATTTAAGTTTTTTATTTCCGGCGTAAACGGACCGTCAGTTGACAGTTATCCTTGCGCGAAGCTATTTTACCACTAATTGTCAGTTTTTTCAAGCGTTTGCGGGAATAAAAATCCATAACTTTCCAATTTCGTGATTTTGCACAAAAAAAGGCGGTGTTTTGCCCGCTTCGCCGGAAAAAACGCGTCGGAAAACGTCGAAGGCGCGTTCCGTTTGCGTTTTTGCCGCGCCGGATCGGTCTTGACACGGCATACGCAAAGCGGTATAATTAAAAAAACCTGTCACGGAGGAGAAAAAAATGACCGAGATAATCCTCAGCTTCGACACCGAGGACTTCACCTCGCCCGACGCCTGGGACGCCGCCTTGAGAGAGGCGCGGATAATGGAAAATCACGGGGTCAAGGGAAACTTCAACATTGTGGGCTACGTTGCGAGGGAGTGGGCGAGAAACGGACGCTGGGACGTCGCCGAAGCTCTTTCAAAGCACGCGGTCGGCACCCATTCGCTGAGACATTCATATCATCCGACGATAAACGAATACACCGATATCGAAAGCTACGAGAAGGCGCGGGATCTGTTTCTTGAGCAGGAGTGCGAGGGCATCGGGATGGTGAAGGCGCTCACAGGGAAGCAGTCGCTCAACTTCGCCTGCCCGCCCGGAAACAACCTCAGCTACGTCGCCATGTACGAATACGAGAGGCTGGGAATGCCGGTTTACGACGGCTCGGTCTTCCAGTTCTACAACGGCAGAGCGGTCCACTTCTGCAACGCTCTGCACCTCAGCTACGACTTTGCGATGGAGAACCTCTTCTACGAGGACCGCACCTTCAGAGTGCACCATCACACCTACCCTTACAGCGCCGAGGCGTTTCTTGACGGAGTCGCGGACCGCCGCCGCGTGGTGATCGCCCACCACCCCACGAGAGCGTGCCACAGCAATTTCTGGGACTGCGTGAACTATCGGGGAGAGAACAGGCATCCGATGTACGAATGGGAGCCTGCCGCAAAAAACTCTTCGGAGACCCAAAAGCTCTTCTACGAGGAGTTTGAAAATCTGATCAGGGCGGTCAATAAGGACGACAGGTTCATTTTCACAAACTACGACGAGCTGGCGGAGAAGGTCAGACGCGAGAACGCCGCCAGGATACTCACAAAGGACCGACTGCCGGAAATCAAGGCGCGGCTGGAGAGAAGGTTCTGGAATATGTCTCTTTGCGGAGACGTCACGAACGGGACCTATTCGATAAGCGACCTGTTCGCGGCGGCGGCGCATTTCTGCTTCACGGACGATCCCTTCAGACCGGGCAGGGTGCGCGGATTCCTCGACACTCCGCTCAGCGCCTCTCAGCCCGCCGTTCTCACCGCGGACGAGGTAAGGACGCTCGCGGCGGCGTACAGACCGGACAGCTTCCTGCCGACGCACTACCGCGTGAACGGGAAGACTCTCGGACCGGCCGAGCTGCTGTTCGCTATGCTCGACGTCGCGATGGGCGCAAATAGCGTGACGGTCACGCCGAGAGCACAGCTTCCGACCCTGCCCTTCGAATTCAAGACCTTCGAGGAAGCCAGATTCGACGGCTCGTGGATGTCGCTTCCCGATTTCAAGGACAGATTCCTCTCCCACAGGCTCCGCCTCCAGAGCTGGACGATAAGGGAAGAGGACTGATCGAACGGACCGCGAAAAATCGCCTACAAGCCCGGACCCGGCGGGAAATCCCTTGAAAGGGACTTTCTGCCGGGTCCGGATTTCTTCCTTGATAACGGAGCGGTATATCTGTCAGTCTTCGAACATCTTATTTATCACGGAGAGCGTTTCCCTGACGAGGATATCGCCGCCCTCGTGTCCGACCTGACCGCTGGAAACGTAGGCGGAATAGTGACCGCCCTTTTCGGCTTTCTCGGTGGGGAGATAGCCGTAGGATCCGTTTGAAAGCTGGATCAGGAAGGTCTGCGCCGCGAGGCTTCTCGCGCGGATCTGATTGCCGTAGTCCAAAAACAGCTCGAAGGGGTTGGTCGCGAACGCGACGTCGCCGAAGCGCACGCAGTGAAGCTCTATCGGGCGCACGTCGTGGTCGTACTGATACTCGAAGCGGGCGATAGTGCCGGAGTAGACGTGCATCATGGCGGTGTCCATGTAGTTGACCTGTCTGCCGCGGTTGTCCCTGACGAATTCCTTGATCGCCCTCTCCGCTTTCTCCTTGTCGGAGGGAGTGACGCGCCTGAGCGGGAGGTCGAGGGTGCGGACGTCGTGGATCAGGACGGACTTGTCGACGTATTCACCGTCAGCCTCGACGTCTTCGAGGACTGAAATTATCTCGTTTGCGACTCTCTTTCCGACGAGCTCCGCGCCGCGGATATCGAACATGGACGGGTCGGCGCGGCGGCAGCGCGGATGCGGACGGTCGATGTTGGGATCGTTGATCGGAGTCTCGGGGTCAACCCAGCGCACGAGATCTCTCGGGCACTGATCGCCGGCGGCGGCGCAGAGCGGGAGCAGGAAGAGATCGGGAGAGATCTTTTCCCTGATGATCTTTTTTGCCTTGCCCCAGTAGTCGGAGGAGATGAAGCTCCTGTGCTCGAGCACCTGAGAGGGGCAGGCGATGTTGGCGATGACGCCGGTGATCTTTTTGGAATTGTCGAAGGTGTAGATCAGCTCGACGCCGGAGTCGCTGCCGCCCTCGAGCTCGGTGAAGGTCGCGTTGTCGGCGTCGCCCCACATACGGGCGCTTCCGTCGTTGAAGCAGACCCTGCGGCACATTCCGACCGCGGCTCTGCCGAATCCGCAGGCGTAGAGGGCCTCAGATCTGTTTTTCCACGCGGTCTCGGCGGCGAGGGCT
>JAFTEP010000297.1 GCA_017453605.1 Clostridia bacterium | reverse complement strand
CGTCACAACCCGTGGTAAAATGCGTCACAAGTGGTATAAAAAATCCGGCAGATATCCGCCGAGCTCTGTGGCAGGGCTGAATATTTGCCGGTGTGAAAGTTGTTTTTTCAGATCGTGACCACTGCCCGGAAGCGACCGTCACCGCAGGTTATCTCAAACTCTCCGCAGTATTTTTGCGCAATTCCGGCAACGGCGGAAACGCCGTAACCGTGATTATCCGGATCAGACTTTGAAGTGGGTATCGTACCGTCAGACATGATCTTTATATCTTTATCCGTGCTGTTTTCGCAGTCGATCATAATGTGATCTTCGTTTGCGGATATGCGAAGCGATATATCTCTTTCACGCTCTGTGCCGATATTCCTGCAAGCTTCCAGCGCGTTCTCAAGCAGATTGGTCAGGAGGATGCACAGATCTTCATCCTTGACGGGCAGACTGCTGACGGCGCGGATCTCGGCTTTCACCGTGACTTTCTCCGCTTTCGCCAGATTCAGATAGTGACCGGCAATCGCGTTTATGATCATATTGTCGCAGTAATTCCCGGACGGGAGAGCGTCCGCTTTGGCGAGAAGAGAGCGGACGTAACCGGAAGCGCGGGCGTCTTCTTTTTTTGACAGCATTTCATCAAGAAGCGCTAAATGGTGCTGCATTTCATGACGCTGCCGGCGCGTTTCCTCCTGCGATTGCCGGAGGATCTCCAGATTTTCCGCCGCGTAGCGTTCTCTGAGGGTTATCTCCTTGAGATCGGCGTCCCGGCGCGCCATTGCTCCTATAAGTTCAAGGACCGCCTGGATAAAGCATAGGAGCAAAAGCCAGATACAGAGGTATCCGACGATATAGTAAAGAGTCGGAGTTTTACCGGCAAGGCTTGTGAAAGCGGCGCACAGGTCCTCTGAAAGCTTCCCTTTTACGATCGCTGAAAAGACCCATGCAAGCGCGATCACGGGGATAGAGAACAGCATATATCTGAACAGCCGGCGCAGGACGGGATTTCCTTTCGCCGCGTCGATCGCGGCGGCTGTCAGCAGTATCAGAACGGAGGCGGGGATGATCCAGGTCGTCATGAGATTCATCTGTCTGACCCAGTTCAAGTTGTCAAGTCCTATGAAGAAAAGCGTCAGCGCGGCGGCGGTCGTCAGCCCGGAGACTGCAAGAAAAACGATGCGGCATTTTTTTGAAAGCCGATACCACAGCATCCAGATCATCGCGGTCTGCGGCAGTATCGTGCAGAACCAGGTGGCTGTCGGCGATCTGACAAGCTCAATGACGCCGTAACTGTAAGAGGCGGTGTGTCCGAACGCCACGGAAAGCGCACAGAAAGCCAGAATGATCAGTCCCGGATCGCTTCTTTTCTTCCACAGGCCGAGAAGAAACAGACCGAGAAGCAGCACGGCGGCGGCGAAATACACCCCGGCGGGAAGAGCGTCGCCGGCGATCGGTCCCGTGAATTGAGACAGATAATTGATCGTATCGGGATAGAGCGTCAGCTTCGGCATACGGCTCAGCCGGTTTTCGCCGCCCGTGAACTGGACGATCATGGTAAGCTGTGACGACTCGGTCAGATCGATCCGAAGCTGACCGGAGGCGGAGGTCTTTTTATACTCGGAGGAATCGAATTTTCCTTCGGCATAGCGTCCCGAGGGCGAATAGATGACACGTCCGTTCTGCAAAAACACACAGTCGGAAGAATTGGCGGTGATCACAAGCAGCGATTTCTCCGCCGCAGATTCCTTAACGTCGGTTTTGCAGATCACCGTGTTATCGGCGCCGTCGAGCGGCAGGACGCCGTTTTCCGGCAAAATGACCGTTCCTTTTTCCGACGTGAACTGCCAGCGATCGGGATCGCTCGCGGGACCGATCTCGAATGATTCCATCGGTGCGATCGCCACCTGATGGTATACAGCGCAAGCAGCAATGACGATCAGGAATAAAACGGTCCCGACAGCCAAAGTCCGGCGATCGGACGTCCCTTTGCGCAATACGGCTTTCTTTTTTGGGTCTTTCATACTTTTTCCCTCATGATCTATTATTCGTCAGTATAACACAGAAATCCGGAAAATTCAAGATTCAATCGACGGCAATACACGCGCGATCTATGCTTCAAGCGTAAGCATCCCGCCCTCAAAGGAACACTAAAACAGGTCGTCCGGATCTTTCGCGAACATTTCCTGACGAAGATTCACAAGTCGTTTTGCCTGTTCTTAGGGGATCTGTTTTCGCGTCAGCACAGGAATATCGATATCGCTTCGACCGGGCTTTAAACCGTCCGGAGCAAAGGGACCGTAAAGATAGATCGAAGGCTCAAAAACGTTCAAAATGTCCGGTCAAGCCGCTCATAAATAATTCTTTTTCCGGACAAAACTCATTTTTCGTTCCCGCCCGATCCGGCTTCGCCGTCTTTTTCGGGCTTTTCTTTTGCCGCGGATCGGGCGGATGCGTGTTCGTAGTAGGCGTTGACGAGGGAGCGGCAGCCGAGGGATCTCAGCGTGTCGTATCTGACGTTGAAGCGGGATTTGGTGTGCTTATGGGAGATCAGATATCTGAGGCAGTCCTGGGCGTAGAGGTCGATCTCGTGAAGGCTTTCGGCTGTAGTTATCACCGGGAAGAACCAGCGGCTCCAGGAAAGTTCGTTGTCGCGCGGGGACTCGAAGAGCTTTCTGTTGAAGATGCGCACGAATGCTTTCGCGGCTTTTTCGCCGCCGAAGCCGCCGCGCTTTTCCCATCTTGAAAGCGCGTCGCGCTTGCGGCGCATTTTCTGTTTCAGCTTTTTCACGGTCGCCGGGGCTATATCGACCTTGTTTTCCGTGCATAGGAAGCCGAGAAAAACAAATCCCTCTCCCGGCGCGCCGAAACACTCTTTTTTGGGGTTCACTTCGAGTCCGAGAGCGGATAAGTTTTCGCGTATCGAGTGAGCTTTCTTTTTTATCCCTTCTTCGTCGGGATCGAAAACGATGATATCGTCGGAATACCTCGCGTAGATCTCTCCGGCATCGCAGAAAAGTCTGTCGAGCCCCGAAAGATAGAGATTTGCAAAAAAGCTCGAAAGCGGCGTCCCCGCCATGATGCCCTTTCTTTCGGAAATCTCTTTCCCGTGATCGAGAACGCCGGGCTCAAGGAGAAGTTTTGAAAGAAAAATATAAAGCCTTTCATCGTCAGAAAGCGCCTCTTTCAGCATCGGCAGGAGTTTTTCAACGGGGACCGAGTTGAAGTAGTCGTGGATGTCGACTTTATAAGAGCAGGCTCGGATGACTTTTCCCGTCCTGAGAAGGTCTCTCACGGCGTCCTTCGCCGTCCTTCCGGGGCGGAAGGAATAGAGACCGCGGCAAAAAAGGCGGTCGTATTTTCTTAAGATCAGCCAGGTCAGAAGCTTGAGGACGGTGTTTTCTTCGCGCGGATACGTGTAGACCACGCGCTTTTTTTCCGTTCCCATTTTGACAAGGACGGATCTTTTGGGGAGCGGGAATCTTTTTCCTGCTCCGATCGCTTCGCAGACCGGAAGATAGCGCTTTTCGTCTATGAAGCGCTTAAGTTCGCCCGTGAACTGCTTCGGGCAGGCGAGCGAGAGTTTGTATTCATAGAACGCGTTCCAGACCGAAGCGTCCGAAAGCCGATCCAATAGCGACATAAGCCACCCCGAAAAACAAAAAAGCAGAAAGAGAATACGTTAAATCCCGTAAATTACGGGATGTACAAGACCGTACACGCACAGACTGCCTGCGAAGTCTTAAAAATTGTCCGTGCCGGGTCCGCCGCAGGCGCAAAGCGTTCTCTTTCTGCTTTTTGACTGAAAATATACAGCGCGTCAGATCTTCAACGCGCCGCGGATGCGTCCCGCGACGTAGGAACGGGTGTTCCACCAGCCGTCGTGGTCGTAGTAGAACCTGAGATAGGGGACGCCCGTTTTCTGACATTCGTTTCTCAGTTTTTTTGACTCGCTCGATTCGGGCATGAGTTCGACGACGAGAGCCTTTGAGACGCCGCTGAAAAACGTGTAGACGACGCGATGCTTGCCGCCGTCGTTGTTATACGACTTCTCGAAGCGGCAGGCGGAAAAATCCTCGGCGAAAATATGCTCGAAATACTGTTCGTAGGTGCCGGCGAAGTTGAACTGGTTTTCCTCGCCGGGCATCTCTTCGCCCCAGGAGAAGCCGGAGGGCGATGCGCTCTGCGCCGGCCGGGAATAAGGCGAGGCGCTCTCGGGAGCGTCATGGTACGGCGACGAGGGCTTGTCGTTCTGAGATTTTCCGAAAAGTCCGCTCAAAAGATCCTTCGCGGCTTTTTCGGCGTTTTTGTCTCCGCCGAAGAGTTTTGATAATAAGCTCATTTCATTTCCCCCTTTTTTTCGTTCCGTTCTTTATGACTTCATAACTTCCGCGCTGGTTTTTTGATACTGTGAACGGTTTTATTTTATCACGCGTGAATGAAAAAAGCAAGTATATTTTCAGTTTTTGGTATCTTTGAGGCTCGGATCTACTGTTTTTATCTCTTTTTTATCTCTTTTTTATCCTTATCCCTCAAAACGCTTGCAAAGAGGGCGGGGAGATGGTATAATAAACTATACAATGATGAAGTTTTTATCGGGACTGACGGGAAAAAAGAAATACTGGATATCCGGACGGAGGGAGAGAAAGATGGAAAATCTGACTGCGCAGCAGCACAAAAAGAGAGCGGAAAACATAAGCCGCGCGAGAGAGAGCGTGAGAAGCTGCACGAGGGAAATGAGGATAGGCGATTATATCCCCGGTCAGATAATATACTATCTCGGCGACTACCCGGACAAAATGAGCATCACGCCGACGGAATACGATCTTTCTCTTTTGAAGTCTTACGCCGAAAACGGGGTCGGGCTCATCCAGGTGCACGAGGAATGGAACGACACCATTGAAAGATACGGCGCGGACAAGTGGCACAGCTGCGATCCCGAGGGGATGAAAAAGTTCATTTCGGCCTGCCACAGCTTCGGGATAAAGATCATCCCATACTGTTCGTCGAGCTATATCCACAGGTATTCGAAGTTCTACCGCGAGAGTTTTTCGAGGTGCGAAAAGGGCTGCGTCGATATGCACTACGCCTACCGCTACGGCTGGGCGGGAAGCCCCGAGTGGAGGGAGTTCATCATCCCGCGCACCTTTGACATAATGGACGCCTACGGCTTCGACGGCATCTTCAACGACTGGGGCTACGACTGGAAGAACAGCAGGTATATCGAGATCCCGGAGGACAAAAGGAATTACGAACTCGAGCCCCTTGAAAGATACGATCCCGAGGCTGAGGATCTCATCCACATCCTCTACGAGGGCGTCAAAAAAAGGGGAGGGATCTATAAACTCCATATCGGCAAGAACGACCGCGCGCCGGTGAGAGGGAAGTACTACGACTATCTCTGGGTAGGCGAGGGAGAGTTTTCGGAAAAACCGGGCGCCGGGAAAAATTACGAGCCGTTTCTGGTCCCATGTCCCGACAAGCCGAGGCTCACGGACTGGGGCAAGAACCGCTTCGATATGGACGCTTACTTTGCAAAGACGATCCCCTTCGTGCAGTTCCCGCTTCTGACTCACGGCAGACCGACGATGGGCAGATGCGTGGACGTGCCGGGCGTCGAACAGTACAACACCGAGGATCCGCACAGACTCTACCGGTATTTCAGGAGAGTCCGCGAGTGGGCGGACGCGCATCCTGACGGTCCGTACGTCTACAGCGAGTGGTCTCAGATCCCGGACGACGTCGAGGACTATCCGCGCTGGTGCTCCTATCTTGCGCTCTACAAGCCGATGGTCTCGGATCAGAGCGTCGCGCACGTCGAGATCAGGGACTCCTCGGAGATCCTCTCCGCGATCCCCGAAGACGTCTATATCTCGCGCTTTTCAAACCTCGACGAATACCTCGTCGTCTCGAATATCACCGGCAAGCCCTACAGGATCGAACTCAGCGAAGAATGGACAGACAGG
>JAFTEP010000296.1 GCA_017453605.1 Clostridia bacterium | reverse complement strand
TCGGGAATATCCGCCCAGATGCGCAGGATCACCTTTTTATACAGCTCATAGTCGAAATCGCCGTGCATCAGCTTCAGGATCGGGCTCCAGTCCGGGAAGAGAAGATAATCCGGCACGATCACGCCGTATTTCTTCGTCCAGCGCTCGTTGAGCTTGCCCGTCGGCGCGAAGATCTTCCACGGCACGCCCGCGGGACAGGTGCGTCTGTCGGTCTTCGTATAGAGCCGGTAGGCGTAGCCGTATTCGCCCACGATGCGCAGCGTCATGGGGATCAGGCTCAGCCGCCCGGTCTGGTGCCCGTAGAGCGAGCCCATATGGTTGTCGATATGCGAGGGCTTCATGCCCATGGCCAGCGCCCGGTCGATCTGGGCGCGGGTCTCCCGCTCAAGGTCGGCTTTCGTCGCGTGACGCTGCACCTGGTCGGATTCATGCCACATATAACCGTCGGGATCCAGCAGCGAGGGCGCATGGGAAAGCGTTCCCCAGCGGTAGTTCTTCCACTCCGCGGTCATGGTCAGGTGCACGCCGATGGGATATTCCGGATGGTCTATGGAGAATTTCACAGCCTCCTCCGCTCCGGGACAGGGCATCATGATCGTCGAGGACTTGAGATTGCCGCCCTCGAACAGCTCGAACACCGCTTCGTTGGCGGACTTGCACAGGCCGAAATCGTCTGCGTTGACGATCAGGTACTTTGACATCGCAAATCGCTCCTTTACAAAATTATTGTATATTGCAGCATAACAGCCGCCGGACAATACCGAAAGGGAATTCAAACAAATCTTCTATGAACATCTTGTTTACAGCAGATCGATAAACTCATTATAAGTAAAATACTCTTTGCTCTGCGGCTGCCAGTCATTGCAGACAAAGGCAAAATCCCGCCGCCGGGCTTCAAGACGCTCCGGCGTCATATACGGGAGCAAATCATTCTTGCACGAAAATCTCAGATCCTTGAAACAGTAATATTCTCCGGGGATATTGCCGTAAACACACTCGTTTCCGTGGCGGCAGGTCATGCAGCAGGCGATCTTCACGCTGTCCGGGAGCCGTTTCTGTATTCTCACAAGCTGGTTAATATAAAACTCATCCCCATCCCGCTCTGCGTATTCCTCTCCGTCGTACACCAACCGCACCGCAGCGCTGAACGGACTGTTCTCCGGCGCGCCGTCGATCAGGATCTGCGCGTCGCACATGCAATCGCCGTCGGGGGTTTTCAGTAAAAAACTCCGCAAAAACGTCTCTCGGCTCATTGTCTTATATCCGTCCTCGTCTCTTCCTCGGGGCGGATCTTCGACAGATCCGGCGTCACGCCCAGCACCGGGCAGACCTTGTCCAGCACGGCCTTTGCAAGAATGACCGCGCCGGTGTAGTTATAATGGGTCGCGTCGGCGTAGATATCGTCCGGGTCGTACTGCCGCACTACCGAGGCAAGGTCGTTGACCGGCACGCCGTTCTGTTCCATCACGCCGAGGGCGACGCGGTTGATCTCGTCGATATCCTTATTTTTGCGCACGATCCACGGCAGCACGTATTTTTCATCGCGTCCGGGCGTGGACAGGGCGAAGATCTGCTGCGCGCGGGGGTAAACGTCCTTCAGACGGCGGATGATGCGCCCGAGGTAATAGCCGTAAATATCCGGCGGGGTCATGGGCTCGTCGTAATGGAACCGGATCACGTCGTGAAGCCCCACGTTCCAGTGGATCAGGTCCACGTCCTCGCCGAATCGCAGCCGGTGCTCCCAGTCGCCGATGGCGTAGTAGGTATAAGCGGCGAAGCAGGCGTTTTCGTCGGGGGTGAGCACCTGCGCCTGCCCCTCCAGCGCCTGCCGGACGTACCGGTCGTAATTCATGCGGATCGAATCGCCGATCAGAAGAAGCTTTTTCATTTTGCGCCGTCCTTTTTATTCAGTATACCGACATTTTATCATTTCCCTCTTTTCCTGTCAATAAAAATCAAAAGAGAGCGCCGTCCTTATTGCTTTTTTGTGCAGTGTATGGTATGATACCCCTCGAAAGGTGATCATTATGACAGAGCTTATTTTAAAATTCATTTCCTTTTTCCTCATTCTCATTTCGGCGTTTACCTCCTCCGGCCTTGTCAAATGGACGGATACCATGGAGGGACACGATCTTGAGATCTTCGAGGCGACCGAAAAGAAGGCGGACGAGCTGCGCATTCTCTCCTTCAATGTGCGCGTTGCCGACAACAACGGCGTTCCGGCGATCGCCCGGCGGTCCCTTGTCGTCGAGCAGATCCGGAAGATCGCGCCGGATTCCTTCGGTCTGCAGGAGGCCTCGCCCGACTGGTATCTGGCTTTGAAGGCCGGCCTGCCGGAATACGGGTACGTGGGCGTCGCGCGGGACAACGGCCTTGAAAAGCTGGGGCTCGGCGAGGCGAACCCGATCTTCTGGCTCAAGGAGAAGCTGGAGCTTGTGGATCACGGTGATTTCTGGCTCAGCGAAACGCCTGACAAGCCCTCCTACGGTCCCGGCGCCGGCTGCCGCCGCGTCTGCACCTGGGCGAAGCTGCGCGAGCGCGCCACCGGCAAGATCTACGTGCACGTGAATTCCCATTTCGACCACGTCTCGGAGGACGCGCGGGTCTTCGGCGCGAAGCTGATCGCCGATTTCATCGCGGAGCGTTTCGCGGCGCTGCCCGTGGTCTTCACCGCGGATATGAACACCGGCGAGGGCGGCGAGGCTTACGATACCATGACCGCGCTGCTGTCCGACGCCCGATACGCCGCTGCGGACAGCGCGGGACGGGGCACGTACCACGAGTGCAAGCCGGAAAGCTGGCCGGATCTGAAGCTGGATTATATCCTCTGCTCCGCCGGGATCACGGTCGATACGTTCCGTGTGGTGACCGACGGCGTCGACGGCAGATTCGTTTCGGATCATTTCCCGCTGTATGCGGATGTCAAATTCTGATTTCACGGCGGAGCCGTGAAATCAGAATTTAAGTCCCGAGTACCGAGACCCGAGTCCCGAGGTGCTGAAATCTACGCAAGATAACGATAAAAAAGCCGCGGTTTATCTCGGTTTTTACCAAGTCGCACAGACTTTAAGTCTGTATCTTGGGTCTCGGGTCTTGAGTCTCGAGTCTGTAAATTCTGATTTATCGCTCCGCGATAAATCAGAATTTACCACAACGGAGGCACGGAATGAATAAAAAAAT
>JAFTEP010000295.1 GCA_017453605.1 Clostridia bacterium | reverse complement strand
GTTCTGCTCAAAAAGATCCTTGCCTGCTGGGTCCTTCAGAACATCACCGAGGAAGCTGCCGACGTCGACCACGACGATATGATAACGATAAGGGACCTTCTTTTTCTGAAAAAAGGTTTGGTCGGTTCATATGATCTCGGAAACGGCAGTACTGCTTCCGCGACGATCTCGTTCGATTCGACCGCTTCCAAAGCGAAGCTGACCGCGGCGAGCGCAGAACCATACGTCAATTTCACATATCCTGCAAGCGCCGAGGATATGCACGCGGGACAGTACCGCTACGCCGTGATCGTTTACAAGGCGTCGAAGAACGGCACCGCCTCGGTATACGGAATAACGAGCGACACGTCGTCCGAAAACGCCGCCGCGCACACCTTCCAGGTCATCGGCGACTCCGATTTCCACAGCATGATCATCGATTTCTCGTCCGACTCCGGCTGGACTGGAACGATAACCGGACTTAAACTCGACTTTTTCAACAGCGCTGTGAGCGGCGACTATATGCTTCTCGACTCCGTGACTCTGATTGAAAAATCGGGAGCGGTCTCCTCGGTCGCCAACTACAGAGAAGCCGTCGCGAACGGACTGACGTTTATCGAGAATTACGAGCTCGATATCACCGGCCAGACCCTGGGTATGATCAACACGACGGGCACGTGCAAAAATATCGGATATTATACCACAGGGCCTAACGTTGAGCCGAAAGACTTTCATCCGTTCTCCGCAAGCTGGCCCGCTGCAGGCTATGCAAACGGGGCGCAGGATTCTCTGATAGTGTTCAGCACTTATGATAACGTCATAAAGATTGCGGACTGCGTCGATCTTTCAAAATACGACCGCGTGACGATCACATACGGCACGGACGCCTCGTTCGGTAACAACTCCGCATCGCTGAATTCCAAATTCGGTCTGTTCAGCCAGACAACCATTTACGGCTCCGGCAACACCGAGAACACCTCCGGACTCCTCGTTTCGATACCGGTATCTGCGGCTAACCACTCCTCGACGAGCTGGATCACCCAGAGAACGGCTACCCAGACGATAAACAGCAATTACGTCGGTCCGCTCTACATGTCGTTCTGCATGAAGACGGGCGACGGCGCAGTCATCAGAAAGATAGAGTTCCATCTCAAGACCCCCGTTGCGGAAAGCGTCGACACATTGAACAACAGCGCGGGAAGCGCGGTGTACACGGTATCGGGCGACGGCTCGACGATCACCGCAAACGGCTTGACTTACGAGAACAATCTCAACATCACGAACGGCGTCACGGTCGGAACGGACGACGTTAACCGCACGCTTTCGACAGACAAGACAGCCGCGACGAACGGCGGAAATCAGGGATACGACTTCCAGAACAAGAACGTCGGTATCTTCTACTTCATCTGGCTCGGCTCTCACGGCACAAATCTTTATGATATCCAGGCGCGTCTCAACAGCGGCGCGAACCGCTATCTCGCCACCACCTCGGGATCCGCGACAGACCCTGTCTGGGGACCGTGGCAGGTTCACCAGTTCTTCTCCGAACCGCTCTACGGATATTACTATTCGAGTGACGAATGGGTCATCAGGCGACACATTGAGGAGCTGACGAACGCCGACATCGACTTCATCTTCTTCGACGTCACGAACGGAGTGCCGTACCTGAATGAAGCGAAAACGGTCATGCGCATCATTCACGAATTCATCGAGATGGGCTACAATCCTCCGAAGGTCGTTTTCTACTCCAACGACACCAACACGACTTATACTCCCGGATCGACGATCCTCAATTACATCTGGAGCAATATCTATTCCCAAAGTTATTACCCGGACACCTGGTTCTACTATCAGGGCAAGCCCGTTATCATAGGCAAGGCAAATGAGTTCGCTCAGCTGCCCGCTTCAGTACAGAACTTCTTCACATTCCGCAAGAGCCAGTGGCCGAATGAAACGGCGTCGGACGGCAGCCCAGGATCCTACAGCATAACGAACGAAGAGACCGGCGACACCTATTACAAGAAAGCGGGCGGCTGGTCGTGGATGGACTTCTCAAATCATCCGTATCCCAATAAAAACCCGGCGGGCACGGCTAACGAATCCATGAACGTATCTATAGCTCAGCACCTCGGCACCGTGGCGTTCGGCGACTCCGGTATTTACGGTCAGCACTGCTCACCCAACGGACCGTATATTTTCGGCAACAGCACACATAAGAGGCTGAATCACGGCAGAAACTGGAACGGAACTACTAACGTCGACACCGGAACGACATACAAAGAAGGCCTCAACTTCCAGCTCCAGTGGAATTATCTCCACAACAACCTTAACGACAATCTTCCCATCGTCCTTGTGACCGGCTGGAACGAATGGGCAGCAGGAAGACAGGCTGGCGCTCCGAGAGACGGAAACAAAATGTGCTGGTTCGTCGACACGGCGACTGTCAACTACTCCCGCGACGCTGAGATGTCGAAGGGATACTACTTCGACAACTACTACATGCAGCTGATCGACAACATCAGGAAATACAAAGGCTCCGCACCTACTCTCGTTCGCGATCAGAAGAAGCGCATCGACGTCTACGGTTCGTTCGACCAGTGGAACGACGTCAAGACCTCCTACCGCGACGCTACGAGCGACCAGACCGCAAGAAGCACGACCGGATTCGGCAACACGCCTTACGTCAATACTACCGGCAGAAACGACATCAAGAGCGCGAAGATCGTTCACGACACCGAGTACATCTACTTCTATGTCGAGTGCAGCTCGAACATCACTCCGTTCAGCAATTCGACTCCGTGGATGAGGCTCTATATTGATAAAGATCAATCGACCTCTACCGGATGGTACGGCTACGACTACGTCGTGAACTACAGAGCTTCCGGCCCGGGCACCACTTCGGTCGCAACCCTCTCCTCGAACGGAGCGGAGACTATCACCGACAGCAACGTCACGTACAGCGTGAACGGAACGATGATGATGATCAAAGTGCCGCTCTCCGATCTCGGCATTTCCAATTACAACAGCATCGACTTCGCATTCAAGTGGGTCGACTCAAACTCAAACATCACCACGATGGAGCAGATGTACACCGACGGCGACCAGATGCCTCACGGAAGACTTAACTACGTCTTCACTAACCACAACTGATATCATTATAACGGCAGAGGGGATCTTCGGATCCCCTTTTGTTTTGCCGGGGTGTTGAAAATAGGATAAAATTATAGTATAATCATTATTTGAAATACAGTTAAAGGATTTGTCATGAAAAAGCTTCTGAAATATATGAAGGAATACAGAGGCAGATGCGCTCTCGCCCCGTTCTTCAAGATGCTTGAAGCCGCGGCGGAGCTTTTTGTGCCTCTCGTCATGGCGGACATCATAGACAACGGTATCAAAAACTCGGACAAGGGCTACATCCTCGGCAGATGCGGGATCCTTATCGCTCTTGCATTACTCGGCTTCTCTTTCACCGCTCTCTCGCAGTATTTCTCCGCGAGTGCGGCGGTCGGTTTTGTCACAAATATAAAACGTGCGCTGATGCGTCACATACTCTCTCTTGAATACTCCGACATCGACCGTCAGGGAACGGCGTCGCTTCTATCCAGGATGACCGGAGACCTGAACGAGGTGCAGAGCGGGGTCAACTGGACCCTTCGTCTTTTCATGCGCTCTCCGTTCATAGTTTTCGGAGCGGCGTTCATGGCGTTCACGGTGGACGCCGAGAGCGCGATCGTCTTCGTCGTCGTTATCCCGCTGCTGACCGCGATAGTTTTCGCGCTGCTGCTCTCCTCGATACCGATATTCAAAAAAGTGCAGAAAAAGACCGAGGAGCTTCTTTTCATCGTCAGAGAGCATCTCTATGGAGTCAGAGTGATCCGTTCGTTCAGACTCGGGTGCAAAGAACGGGACAAATTCGAAAAGAAGAACGGTGAACTGACGCATCTCTCCGTTTTCGCCGCGAGGATCTCCGCTCTTATGAACCCGCTGACCTACGTGGTGATAAACCTCGGAATAGTATTTCTGCTTTACAAAGGCGCTGTCAGGATAAACTCCGGTTCTCTCACCGTCGGTCAGCTCGTCGCGCTCTACAACTATATGACGCAGATACTCATCGAGCTTTTGAAGCTTGCAAATCTCGTCATCAGCATATCGAGATCCCTCTCAGCCGCGTCGAGAGTCGAAGAAGTTTTCGAACAAGGCGGCGGCGATGTACGCGGCTCGTCGCCCGTTCCCGAGGACTATGACAAGGCTCTCGAACTTGAAAACGTCACGTTCTCATATTCACAAAGCGCGTCTCCCGTACTTTTCGACATAAACGTATCCCTCAAAAAAGGCGAGACGCTCGGGATCATCGGCCCGACCGGCGCGGGAAAGACCACTCTTATCAACATAATATCCGGTTTCTACAAAGCGACGGAAGGTAAGGTCGCCGTTTTCGGCGTACCGTCAGAAAAGCTCGATCCTTCATCTTTCAGAAAAGCCATACGCAGAGTTCCGCAGCACACAACGCTGTTCAGCGGAACGGTCAGAGACAACCTGCTCTGGGCGGGAGACGCGACGGATGAAGAAATGACGGACGCGGCGCGGCGCGCCATGGCTTACGATTTCCTTTATGAGAAGGACGGGCTCGACACTCTCGTCGGCGAGGAAGGCGCGGGGCTTTCCGGAGGACAAAGGCAGAG
>JAFTEP010000294.1 GCA_017453605.1 Clostridia bacterium | reverse complement strand
GGGTACCTCCACCGCGCGTCCCTGCATCGCGAAGGGTCTCGTTGAGATCGCTCTGAAAGAGGGCGCCGACGCGATCTGCCACGGCTGCACCGGCAAGGGCAACGACCAGGTGCGTTTTGAGCTGGCGATCAAGCACTTCGCTCCCAATATGCCCATCATCGCTCCGTGGCGTATCTGGGACATCAAGTCCCGCGAGGAGGAGATCGAGTACGCCGAGGCGCACAACATCCCCCTCAAGATCAACCGTGAGACCAACTACTCTAAGGACAAGAACCTCTGGCACCTTTCTCATGAGGGTCTCGACCTGGAGGATACCAATAACGAGCCGACCTACGAGAAGCCCGGCTTCCTTGAGATGGGCGTTTCCCCGATCGACGCGCCCGACTAGCCCACCTACATCACCCTCGAGTTTGAGAAGGGCGTGCCCGTCGCTCTCGACGGCGAGAAGATGTCTGCGAAGAATATCATCCTCAAGTTAAACGAGCTGGGCGGCAAGAACGGCATCGGCCTGCTCGACATCGTCGAGAACCGCCTTGTCGGCATGAAGTGCCGCGGCGTCTATGATACCCCCGGCGGAACGATCTTGTTCGCCGCACACAAGTATCTCGAGACCCTCTGCCTCGACAAATACACCGCCCACAAGAAGCAGGAGCTTTCCGTGACCTTCGCGGAGCTCGTTTACAACGGTCAGTGGTTCACCCCCCTGCGCGAGGCGCTCTCCGCCTTCGTCGACAAGACCCAGGAGCACGTCACCGGCAAGGTCAGACTAAAGCTCTACAAGGGCAACGTCATCAAGGCGGGCGCGTGGAGCGACTGGTCGCTCTACTCCGAGGAGATCGCCACATTCGGCGAGGACAACGTCTACGATCAGGCGGACGCCACCGGCTTCATCAACCTCTACGGCCTGCCCCTCAAGGTCCAGGCTCAGGTCGAGCAGAAAAACAAATAAAAGTTCGTTTCGTTTTTGTAAAATCACCGCGATCCCCCTCTTTCCGGCTGAAAGAGGGGGATCGCACGTTTACCTCCGGGCTCAGTACGACTCGCAGACTACAGTCGTGTAAGAAGTCTCCGGATAATAATACTCCACATACTCTTCGGGAAGGCTGATGAAGATCACTTCTTCGTCCTCCGCTATCTCTGCAAGCCTCCCGGGGCTGACCCGGACGGGGACTGCCCGTTCGAGCCTCCAGCTCATCCGGCTCCCGTTTTCAGCGCCCTCCGTCGGGAGGACGTCGTATGAAAGGATCTCGCTTTCGTCCAGCACTCTGGCCAAAGCGGCGTCATAGAGATCGTCCCCGCGGTCGAGAGCGTGTTTCCTTTCAAGATAGGCGTCCACTGTCTCCCTGTCGGCGTGTCTCAGATCGTCTTCGGTCAGACCCATTTCGGCGAGAACTCTCGCGCAAAGAGCCGAATAATCATCAGGGTACGTTCTGTCGAATTCGTCCGGCTCGCGCGGGAGGACTCCGAACTTGACCATGACGGTGAGCGTTTCCTCGCCGCTCTCTAGCTTCGCGCTCACGCCGGACGTGAATTTCGAGTTTTCCGGCAGTTCAAAGGACGGTTGAGCGAAGGATAGGAAGCTGTACGCGAACGCGAGTTCTTCTGTTCCGATAAGATCCAGACCCTCCGGAGCGGGAGAAATCTTCGCGCTCACGCCGGTCTCTGAAAGCAGGATCAGCTCGTCTTTTGTCAACAGAGCCGCGGCAAGACTTCCCCTATACAGAATATAATCCGGGCAGTTCTCGTCGCCGCAGGAAAACAGGACGTCTATCCCGCAGTTTTCGATCGCCTGTCTGAGTTCTGCGTGATCTTCAGAGATTAGCTTTCCCCTTTTTCTGATAAGTCCGCCGAATTTTTCAAGATATCCGCTTTTCAGCCCGGAAAAATCCCCGGACAGTCTGAGCCGCAAAGGATACTCGTTTGCTCTCCCGGAGTAAAGCTCTTTATATTTTTCATAAAGTTCCTGATAATTTATCCTGAATCCGAGGTCGTTTTTCAGGATCTCAAGATCGACGTCGTAATACGGCGAGTCCGAGATCGATTCGAGTCCCTGCAGATATCCCCGGCTGTTTTCGGGGTCTGAACTGTCTATGACAAGATTCGGCTCCGGCGGGCGCGGAACGTAATCCGGGTCATTTATCATCACCGCAAAAAGAGTGTCGGTCTCATTCTCATCCATTGCCTTCAAAAGCTCCGGATCGATCATAAGATTTTTGATCCGGACCGGCTTTTTGGATTTGTTTTCGGCGGCAATAGTTTCAACGACTCCGACGCCGCGAAAAGGTTCTCCCCATACCGCAAACGGCGCTTCGTCTGTTTGATTGCCGCGCGTTATCTCGCCGGAGGATCCCGCCGACAATAGTTGTCCGGGGACGTCGGCGCGCGTCTCGGGGGCGCTTTCGCGCGGGATCAGCGCGAAAGCGGCCAAAATCAGCAGCGCGAAGAGCGCGGCGAAGGCAAATAGCTTCGGCGCGGCGCCGATGATCTTTTTTTCAGGGGCTTCCAAAAGCTCTTCCGCGTCGAGAGAACGCAGGGCTTTTAACAATATATCGCTTCTTTTTTGCGGTCCCCGGCTCGTTGAGTTCAGATTCAGATCCATATCTGCTCCTTTTCAAGCTGTTTTTTCAGCTTTTTTCTCGATCTGTGAAGGGATGATTTGACGCTGCTCTCGCTGACGCCGAGCTTTTCGGCGATCCGGGCGAGCGGTTCGGCCCGCATATATCGCCAGACGAACGCCTTTCTGTCCCTCTCGCCGAGGGTGAGAACGAACGCCTCTATGACTCTCGCGATCTCGTCCGCCTCGACGCTCCCGTCAACGGTGTTTTCCCCGGGGATCATCTCCTCGAGCTCCTCGATGCTCACGCTGTCCGCGCTCCTTTTTTGAGCTTTCAGAGAACGAAGGCGCGCGAGGGCGGTCTTTTTCGCGACCCCGGCGGCGTAGCTTTTCAGGGAGTCGGGTCTGTTGGGCGGAATGGAATCCCAGAGAGCCCTCAGAACGTCGTTCGAACATTCCTCGGCGTCCCGGCGGTCGCGAAGGACTCTCTGCGCCGCCGAGCGTATAAGCCCGCCGTATTTATAATAAACGAGTTCCAGAGCCTTCTCGTCGCGCGAGAAGAAGAGCTCGATTATCTCTTTGTCTGGCGGGCGTCTTGTCATTCTTCACGGTCTCCTTTTGGTTTTCAGGATCGATCCTCACTCAATAAGTGATATTTTTTCGCCCGAAGTTGCGCGATAAATGAAAAAAAGTTTTTTTATTATGATCGGCGCGGCACCCTGTGATGCCGCGCCGATTTTTTTTCCGGCGTCACAGCCTTTCGAGCCGCCACGCCAGCGTTTCGTGCTTTTGCATTTTCACTTTTATCCTGTCGCCGTCGAAGCTGTCGGAGCCGTAGAGCGGCACTACGTGAAATTTGTCGGGCAGACGGACGGTCTTTTCGCCCTCGCTCGCGGCGTGGACGCAAAGCCAGCCGTTCCCGGCGTAGACCACCTCTCCCGAATCGCACCAGCAGCGCGCGCCGAGCGAAACAAGCTTTTCTCTCAGGCTGTCGGCCGTAGGGATCCCGTCGCAGAAGAAGAAATTTTCTCCGTTCACGCGGCGGCTTTCGGCGATCTTTTTAATCTCGTCGGAGGCGTATTTTTCGGGGAACGGGAAGACGAGGACTTCGTACTTCTCGCAGAGCTTTTCGTCGAAGCTGTAGACAGCGTCGAAGGGGACGCCCGTGTTCCCCATGACTTCTTTTGTGAGTTTCTGGATCCTGAAAAGCGGATCGTTTTTCTTTATCCGTCTCGAATAGGTCTCGTCGAACACGAGCGCGGTCTGAGGCGTCAGCGGCTCCTCCGGTCCGTCAAGAGCGCCGATGCGGCCGAAGAGCGCGATCTCGTCCATGATGCGCCCGGTGGAATACCAGCCGCCCCACATATCGAACCACCACAGCCCGTTGCCGTGGGTGAGCTGTCTGAAAAACGCCTTTCTTATCGCCCAGAGCGAGGCCTCCTCGGTCGGAGGTCCGAGCCAGACCGGCGAATCGTAGCGCCTTTCGGGATCGCAGCCCGGGCGGGACTGGGACGGATAACGCGAAAGGAAGGTGCGGATATCGTTTTCGAGAAAATAAAGCTTGCCGTGATATTTCACGCTCTCGCCGCAGGTCATTTCCCCCCAGTCGACCCCGAGCGGACGTGTGTGGAAATAGGAATCGGGGGACGAAAAGAAGTCGACGTTCCCGTCGTCTATTAGCTTCTCCATCGCCATCGAGCCGAAGAACGGCGAGGTCTGCTCCTGGACGTAGCCGTAAAAGACGCCGACAAGCTGTTTTGAATCGACGCACTCTTTGGCGACGCGGCAGAAATGCGAGATCGTCTTCGCCATCTCTTCGTTGATGAAGTCAAGATACAGCTTCGCCTTTATATCCGTGATCTCTCCTTCGCCCTCGAACGCGCTCTCGGGAGGAAGAGGCTCGGGACCGGGCTTTCTGCCGGGGAGGACGCCGTCGAGATATTTTCCGAAAAGCTCTTCGCTTCTCGGGCAGACGCCGCCGTTCATATCAAAAAACATCCATTCCTGGGTGTTCCCGCCGGTGATGTGATAACCGATGATATGTTTATCGTATTTCGACGAGCGGACGTAGGCGATGAACTCTCTCAGAAGCCTTTCGCCCTCTTTTCTGTACTCCGGCGAAAGATGGGACTCCCTCGGCTGTCCGCCGCCCCCGCGCACAACGTCCCTTCCGTCGGTGCAGTCGAGGGGGTGCGCGTCGATCCAGCGACGGGGCATGGATATGAATACTCTCGGGAAGATCAGCGCGTCGGGATCGGCGGCGAGGATGCGGTCGAGCTCGTTTTCAAAAAGAGAGTAATCGGGCTCTTCCTCGTCGAAAATGCCCTTCTTGCCCCAGGGCGTAAAACCCGTGCCCGCGTTTATCGGGAGCGACGAGAAGAACGCGCCGACCGAATACAGTCTGCAGCCCGCCTTGAAAAACTCCGCGTAGCGGTTGTTCTCCTCGAAATAGGTCATATAGGCGTAGGGATAAAGGCTCTCGCCGTCGGCAACGATCCTGAACCCGCTGTTTTGTTTAATAAGTTTAGTCTCAGCCATCTGTTTTCACCCTTTTGTCCTCGGATCCGAGAGCTTTCGGTATGCTCCAACCCGCCGCTTCGAGCCTTTTTTCGGCTTCGCCGCGGCTGATCCCGGCGATGTTCGACGCGATCCCGATCATCCTCTCCCTGAGCTTTTTGTTTGTGGGTCTGAGGTTTATCATATAGTTTTCGTAGACGTTTCCGAGCTTTATCATCACTCCGGTCGAGATCATGTTGAGGATCATCTTGTGAGCGCTCCCCGCCTTCATCCGGGTCGAGCCCGTGACGACCTCCGCGCCCGTGTCCGGGGCTATGGAGATATCGCAGGCGTTCGCGAGCCGGCTGTCGGCGTTCCCGGTCAGCGCGACGGTCAGCGCGCCGCGCTCTTTGGCAAGTTCAACCGCCCCGAGGACGTAGGCGGCACCTCCCGCGACGGAGATGCCGACGACGCTGTCGAGTTCTCCCGGAGAATGCGCTTCAAGATCCCTTCTGCCCGCCTCGGGGTCGTCCTCCGCGCCCTCGACGGAAACTCTCAGCGCCCTGTCTCCCCCGGCGATGATCCCGACGACGAGTTCCGGCTTCACGCCGTACGTCGGCGGGCACTCCGAAGCGTCGAGCACTCCGAGCCTGCCCGAGGTCCCGCAGCCGACGTAAAAGAGCCTGCCGCCCTTTTTCATCCGTTCGGATATTTTATCTATCGCCTCGGCGACGCTGTCGGTCACTTCTCCGACGGCCTTGGCGGCGTTGAGGTTTTCATCCTGCATGACCCTGACCATCTCTTCGCAAGTCATCCGGTCGATGTGAGTGGTGACGGGGTTTCTCATTTCCGTCTTTATCATTGTATTTGTTCTCCTTTGTTTTTTATTGTTCCTCCGGCGAGCTTCACCGCTCCGATAACCGGCTTGCTGTCGAGAAGGGATATTTCGTAGGGCGCCGGGGACACGATTCTTTCTTTCAGCTCCGGCAAAAAGAAGTCCGCGTCCTTCGTGATCCCTCCGGCGAGGATGACTTTCACCGGCTCTTCGCAGCCTCTGAAATCTTTCAGCGCTCCGCTGAGCTGAGCGGCAAAGCGGCGGACGTTGTCTGATAGGATCTCTTTAGCCTTCGCGTCGCCCTCTGCGGCACATTCGAACACGGCGGGCGCGAGTGTCGCCGCGAACTTTTTCCCTTCGGCGTAAAGCCTCTTGATAAGAGCTTTGCCGTCCCGGCCGGTGCGCCGGGTGAGAGAAGTCGGCTCTCCCCAGCCGTCGATCTCCGCGAGGACCGCCTCTAAGCACGCCCGACCGATCTCCGAGCCCGAGAGAGCGTCGTCGATCAGATGGCCGTAGCCGCCGATCTGCCGTTCCTTGTTCCTTCTTGCGATTATAACCGAGCCCGTCCCGAGGATCGCGACGATCCCGTTGCCATCGCCGAGCCCGGCGGAGACGATGTTCTTCGCGTCGTTCGAGACGCTCACCCTCGCGGCGCCCGCCTTTTCAAAGGCGCTCTTTATCTCCTGAGCCGAGTTCCCGACGCTGATCCCGGCGATCCCGGCGTGGACCGAGACCTTTCCGGGGTCTATCCCCGAAGTGACCTCGCCGAAGCCGCCGAGAAGGATCTCGAGCGCCGCTCCGATCCCCGAGGAAGCAGGATTGCAGGCGCCGAGAGCGAGAGTCTTCACGGTTTCGCCGCGGGCATCCGTGAGCAAAAACGCGGTCTTCGTGCCGCCGCCGTCGATCCCGAGAAAATACTCCGGCTCTCCCCGGAATGAAAACAGCCCGTTCGCGTCCGTCCCGAGAGCGCGGGCAAGATCCGGCAGGAGCTCCGACGGCGGGAGCGCCGCGCCGGATTCCCACTTGCTGACGGACTTCGGGCTGTAGCCGAGAATTTCGGCGAGCTTCTTCTGGCTCAGAGCCTTTTCTTTTCTGAGTTTTTTCAAATTCAGTGCAAACCGATCTTTTTCGCAGGGCATTTTTTCTCTCCGTTTTTTCTTTTCTTATCGGCATTATAACGCAAAAAAGCGGAGATGTAAAGCCGTTTTCCGTGGCAAAAAGCAAAAAAGTCTACTGTCAGTAGACTTTTTCATATATTTCTCCTTGATGATTTTTTTCGGGCTTTCAGAAGAAGTTTGCGGCTGTTTTTTCGGCTCAGAGCGGACCCTTGCCGCTCTTTCCCTCGCCGATGCTCATGGGCACCTGCGCCTTCTCTCCCTCGGACGGCTTTGCCGCGTGGTCTACCCAGGTCGAGAGGAACACTTCGACCGCCTTTGCGGTCGCCCTGTCGTTTTCGCCGATGATGACGATCTTCCCGTTGACTTCTTTGACGGCGTAGGAGTTTTCGGCGAGAGTTGAAAACACCTCCTGCGATTCGGGGCGGTTCGTCAGCCCGACGAGGATCTCTTTTGAGACGGGAGAGGCGAGATCGTTTTTGTTTTCAAGGTGGATCTCAAAGCGGTTGAATAAATGGATATCTATGCTGCGCGCCGCCTGCAGGACCGTTTCGCTGCAGACCTCGGGGCGCACGACGCGCCAGAGACACTCCCCGTCCGTGACGAGCGCCGTTTCGACGTCCGGAATTTCGTCGGTAAGTTCTGACGAAGTCACTGACGCCGAAGGGAGCGTCTTTGCGGTCCCGGTCTGTGAGACCGGGTCGCAGGAACAGAAAAGACCCGCCGCCAGCAGCGCAAAAAACGCCGCGGCGATCCTGACAAAGACTTTGAGCACGGTTTTTCCTCCCTCCCGCATCGGTTGAGCACGTTTATTTTATCAAACTCTTTTCAAAATGTCAACCGCGCCCGGGATCATCTTGAAATCAGGGGCGTTTTGTTATATAATGAGTTTATCAAATCCCGCCGATCGGAGAATGATATGGATAACACTTCAAAAAAAGAGATCCTTTCAGGGCTGAAGGAAAAATGCTCCCGGTGCAGAGCGTGCGCGCTCTGCGAAACGAGGACCAACGTCGTCTTCGGCAAGGGGAACGAGAACGCGCCCGTGATGTTCGTCGGAGAAGCGCCCGGAGAAAAAGAGGACCTTTCGGGCGAGCCCTTCGTCGGAGCCGCGGGAAAGCTTTTAGACAAATATCTGACCTACATCGGGCTCGGGCTCGGCGACGTCTACATCGCCAACGTCCTCAAATGCCGCCCGCCGCACAACCGCGATCCGCTCCCGGAGGAAGAGGACGCCTGCATCGGCTTTCTTCTCGGGCAGATCGAGGCGGTGAAGCCGAAGGTGATCGTCTGCCTCGGCAGGATCTCGGCGATGAGGCTGATAGGCGGGGATTTTCGAATAACGCGCGACCACGGGAAATGGTTCGAATTCCACGGAGTCCCGATCAGCGCGGTCTATCATCCCGCCGCGCTTTTGAGAGATCCGCGAAAAAAACAGGAAATGATAATTGATTTTGAAATGCTCGAACAAAAGCTGAAAAACTTGACAGACTAACTTCGTTTGATCCGGACGACACTATCTGCTGAAAGGCAGATGATGTGAATTTGAAAAGATTTCTGATCTTCGTCCTCGCCGCGGCGCTTATGATGCCGGCGGCGGACGCGCAGGGCTGGTACTGCAGGAAGGCTGAAGAAAATCAGCGTCCGGACTGCCCTTACGACGAAGAGCTTTTAAGAGAAAACGGCGCAGTCTATATCGGCGCCGACGAAAAAAAGGTGTATCTGACTTTCGACGCGGGCTATGAGAACGGGAACGTGGAGAAGATCTGCGGCACGCTCGAAAAGCACGGCGCAACCGGCGCTTTCTTCGTGTTGAAGCACTTCATCGAAGCAAATCCCGAGCTCACCGAAAGGCTCGCCGCGAACGGGAACCTGATCTGCAACCACTCCCTGAGTCACCGCGATCCGGCGAAGCTTGACGAAACCGAGCTCAGAAACGAGATCACCGGGCTGGAGACGCTCTACAACAAACTGACAGGAAGAGAAATGGCAAAGTTCTTCCGTCCGCCGGAGGGGAGCTTCACCGAGAGCTCTCTGAAGACCGCCGCCTCGCTCGGATATAAGACGGTGTTCTGGAGCCTCGCCTATGCTGACTGGGACAACTCCCGTCAGCCCGACCCCGAAAAGGCGCTCGAGCTTCTCCTGAAGAGAGTCCACAACGGCGCGGTGATCCTGCTCCACCCGACGTCCTCCACCAACGCCGCGATCCTCGACAGGTTTTTAGCCGAGCTTGAAGAGCGCGGATATTCGTTCGGGAGTTTAGACGAACTGTGAAGCGGCTGACAGCAAGCCTTCTCGCCGTCCTCGCGCTCGCCGTCCCGGCGCGCGCGGATGAGCCCGCAAGGTGCAACAGGAACGCCGGAAAGCGCGTCGCGCTGACCTTCGACGACGGACCGCACAGAGAATACACCGAAGAGATCCTGAAGATCCTCGAAGAAAACGGCGTCCGTGCGACTTTTTTTGTTATCGGCGAAAACGCCGGGGAATACCCCGACAGAGTGAAGATGATAAGCGACGCCGGACACGAGATCGGCAATCACACCTATTCCCACGCAATGATAAACAGGCTTTCCGAAACGGAACTGAAAAGCGAGATCGAAAGGGCTCAGAAAGCGATACTTGACGCCTGCGGAACAGAGCCGAAGGTGTTCAGACCGCCATACGGAGCGTATAACGACCGCTCGATCGGGATAGTGGAAGAAATGGGCTTCAGGTGCGTTCTGTGGTCGCAGGATTCGCGCGACTGGCAGCTCCCGCCGAGCGAGAGCATCGTCAGCGCGATAGCAGGATCGCTGAGTGAGGGCGACGTTCTTTTGTTCCACGACTACAACCGCCCCGAGAGCCCGACGCCGTCCGCGCTGAGAGCCCTGATCCCGATGGCAAAAAGCGCGGGCTGGGAATTTGTGACCGTGTCCGAACTATTTGAGGACGCACCGACCGGGTGAAAGCCCGGTTTACATAATTTTTTGAGCATATCGGGATATAAACCGCTTTTTTTGACGGAGAACAGAAACCAAAAACCGCCCGGGCGCGTCTGCGCACGGGCGGAAATTGATTTTCGGATCAGTCGTCGAGAGCGTCCTTGCGGGAGAGGTTGATCCTTCCCTTGTCGTCGATCTCGATGAGCTTGACTTTGATGACGTCTCCGACGTGGACGACGTCTTCGACCTTCTCGACTCTCTTTTTGTCGAGCTTGGAGATGTGGACGAGGCCTTCCTTGCCGGGAGCAAACTCGACGAAGGCGCCGAAGTTCATGAGCCTCGTGACGGTGCCGGTGTATACGGTGCCGACGACCGGATCGAGCGCGATCGCGTTGATCATGTCGAGAGCCTTGTAGCCGGCGTCTCTGTCGACCGCGGCGATGAACACGCTGCCGTCGTCCTCGATGTCGATCTTCGTGCCGGTGTCGGCGACGATCTTCTGGATCACCTTGCCGCCGGGTCCGATGACTTCGCGGATCTTGTCGACGTTGATCTTGGTGATGATCATCTTGGGCGCGTACTTGGAGACGTCGTCTCTCGGGGCGGGGATCGCCTTGAGCATCACTTCGTCGAGGATGTAGTTTCTCGCCTTGTGGGTGCTCTCGAGAGCCTGCCTGATGATCGCGGGGGTGAGACCGTCGATCTTGAGGTCCATCTGGATCGCGGTGATGCCTTCTTT
>JAFTEP010000293.1 GCA_017453605.1 Clostridia bacterium | reverse complement strand
GGCGAGCGCGCCGTCGGCGCTTTTAAGCTTGACGACCGGCAGAAGCCCGGTCAGTGAAAGTTTTTCTGTAAGAAACATATATCTTTCCTTTCATTGTATTTCAATAATTTCAAAAACTATTATACATTAATACGGGAAAATGTCAAGGACTTTTCTTGAACTTTCGGGAGCGTTATGATAAAATTACTTTATAAGGGGGCGAAAAAAACGGACAGGATCAGCCACACGGTCACGAAAAGCGAAGACGGGATGAGCGTCAGGGCGCTGATCGCGAAAAATTTCGCTCTCAGCACGAAAACTCTGAGACGGATAAAGAGAGTCGAGAACGGGATCACACTCGACGGGAAATGGGTGACGGTCGCCGAAACGGCCCGTGTCGGGCAGACGCTCGAGTGTCTGGTCGCGGACGTGGCTCCGAAGGCTCTGGACGCCGCCGAAATCGAACTCGATATACTTTTTGAAGACGAATGGATCTGCGTCGTGAACAAGCCGGGCGGACTCGTGACGCACCCGTCGAGCCTTGCCCCTGACAGACCTTCTGTCGCCGGAGCCTACGTCGCCTCGCATCCCGGGACGGCTTTCCATCCGGTGACACGGCTCGACAGCGGGACCTCGGGCGTGATGCTGATCGCCAAGAGCGGATACGTCCACTCGCTCTTTTCGACAGCTCGCGGTACAAAGGGGCTGAAAAAGGAATACTCGGCAGTCTGCGACGGGATCTTAGAACACGACGCCGGAGCGATAGACGCGCCGATAGCGAGGGAACCGGGATCGGTGATAAAGCGCAGGGTCAGCCCCGCGGGAAAGAGCGCGAAAACGCTTTTTGAAGTGCTGGGAAGATATGACGGCAGGACGCTTGTAAAACTTATTCTCCTTACCGGGAGGACGCATCAGATAAGGGTGCATCTTGCCTGGGCGGGGTACCCGGTGACGGGAGATTTTCTCTACGGAAAAGAGGACCGGGATCTGATCACGCGGCCCGCTCTTCACTCGAAGAGGCTCGAAGCGATCCATCCCGTGACGGGAGAGAAGCTCGTTTTCGAGGCTCCCCTGCCCCCGGATATGGAAAAATTACTGAAATAACAAACCTTTTTCACTTGACCCGCCGTGCGGGCGGTGATAGAATATATCTAAACAAAAAAACGGAGGGAAGATCATGAAAAAAGTCAGAATAGGCGTATTCGGCGGCGGCAGAGGAAAAGTGATGGTCGATCAGCTTCTGAACCATCCGGACGCCGAACTCGTGGCGGTCTGCGACAAATACGAGCCGATCCTCACAAAATGCAAGGAAACCGCCGAGAGCAAGGGTGTCGAGCTGGCGGTCTACACTGATTTTGAAGAATTCATAAAGCACGATATGGACGCGGTGGTGCTGGCAAACTACGCCAACGAACACGCCGTATACGCCGTGAAGTGCATGGAAGCAGGAAAACACGTCATGAGCGAGGTCCTTCCCGGCGAGACCCCGGCTCAGCTCGTGAAGCTCATAGAGACCGTCGAAAAGACCGGGCTGATATACAGCTACGCCGAGAACTACTGCTATATGAAGGCGCCCTTCGAGATGTGGAAGAGATACCGCCGCGGAGACATCGGAGAAATCCAGTACGCCGAGGGCGAATATATCCACGACTGCTCGTCGATCTGGCCTGACATCACCTACGGCGAGAGGGATCACTGGCGCAACAGGATGTTTGCCACCTTCTACTGCACCCACTCCTGCGGTCCGCTCATCACGATCTCGGGACTGAGAGCCGTGAAGGTCGTGGGCTTCGAGACAAACCTCAACACCGAAGAAAAGCAGCTCAGGATCGCCCTGCCGACTAACGCCGGTATAGAAATGATAACCCTCGAGAACGGCGCCGTGATCAAGAGCATACACGGCGGACTTAAAATGGAGCCGGGCAGTGTGAACTACCAGGTCTACGGCACCAAGGGAATGATGGAGTCTAAAAGATACCGCACCGACAAACAGTGCGACGACAGATTCGATTTCAACATCTATCTCGAGGGACCCAAGCTCTGCAAGGGAGAATGGGAGCATTACGCGCCGACAAACGACGTCGGAGCAAACGTCGGCTTCAAATCCGAGGGACACGGCGGGAGCGATTTCTACACGACTCACTGCTTCATCGAAAAGATCCTCGGCAGACCCGACGGCGACTGGTGCATCGACGTATATACCGCCGCGAACATGGGAATGTGCGGCATAATGGCGTGGAGATCGGTGCTCGCCGGAAATGAGCCGATGGACATCCCGGATTTCAGAAACCCCGAAGAGCGCGAAGCGTTCAGGGACGACGTCGCCTGCTGCACCCCGGAAGTCGCGGGAGACGCTCTCCTTCCCCACACCTCTCACGAAACGCTCGAATTCCCGGACGAGGTCTACGAAGAAGTCCGCAAACAGTGGCTGAGAGAAGACAGCAAAATAAGCGACTTGTTTTAAAAGGCGGTTAAAAGATGAAAAAGGTAAAGATCGGAGTTTTCGGCGGAGGCAGAGGCAAGGTGATGGTGGATCAATTGCTCGACCATCCCGACGCCGAGCTTGTCGCCGTATGCGACAAATATGAGCCGATCCTTTCAAACTGCAAAAAGACTGCCGACGAAAAGGGCGTCGATCTTGCGGTGTATTCAGATTTCGACGACTTCATAAAGCACGATATGGACGCGGTGGTCCTGGCAAACTACGCCACTGAGCATGCCACTTACGGCGTAAAGTGCCTTGAAGCGGGAAAGCACATAATGAGCGAGGTCCTTCCCGGAGAGACGCCCGCACAGCTCGTGAAGCTGATCGAGACCGTCGAAAGGACGGGGCTCGTCTACAGCTACGCGGAAAACTGCTGCTATATGAAAGCGCCGTTCGAGATGTGGAAAAGAGCCCGTAAGGGAGAAATCGGCGCCATCCAGTACGCCGAGGGCGAATATATGCACGACTGCTCCTCGATCTGGCCGAAGATAACCTACGGCGAAAAGGATCACTGGCGCAATCTGATGTTCCCCACCTTCTACTGCACACACTCCTGCGGACCGATCCTGACGGTCTCCGGCCTCAGAGCCGTGAAGGTCGTGGGCTTCGAGACGAACGTCAACACTGAAGAAAAGCAGATGAGGATAGCCCATCCCGAAAAAGCCGGGATAGAAATGATAACTCTCGAGAACGGAGCGATAGCAAAGAGCATACACGGCGGTCTGAAGGTCGAACCGGGCGGCTGGCATTTCCAGTTCTACGGGACCAAGGGTATGATGCAGACGGAGAGATACGACCGCGACAGAACGCCTTTCAATATGTATCTTGAAAGCGACAAGCTCTGCAAAGGGACCTGGGAGCACTCGGTCCCCGAAAACGACGTCGGAGCCGAGGTCGAAAACAAATCGACAGTACACGGCGGGAGCGATTTCTATACTGTTCACTGCTTCATCGAAAAAATCCTCGGCAGACCCGACGGAGACTGGTGCATCGACGTCTACACCGCCGCGAACATGGGCATGATCGGCATAATGGCGTGGAGATCGGTGCTCGCCGGAAACAGGCCGATGGATATCCCCGATTTCAGGATACCCGCCGAACGCGACAAATTCCGCTTCGACAACGCCTGCTGCACTCCTTCGGTCGCGGGAGACAAGCTCCTCCCCAACACCTCGCACGAAGTCTGCACCTTCCCCGACGAGGTATACGAAGAAGTCCGCAAACAGTGGCTGAAAGAAGAAAACCCGATAAGCGACCTGTTTTGATCACCGTTTGAAACCGAAAGAAGCGTACGTCAAAGGCGGCGTACGCTTCTTTATTAAATTATTACTTGATTAATAATAAATTATTAATCCACTTATTATTCTGCGCTTTCAGTCAAATTCATAATACTTGATATTTCATTTTGTATAGCCTATTACTTCTCTATCAACTGAATTAATTACCTCTTCGGATATTTGCTCAACAGCAATTCGAGAAACTTTATTCATCCTGGGATTATAAATACCAAGATACTTAATGTTTTTGAACTCAGGGTTTTTGGAATGAAGTCCCATACGCCAATACATCAATAATTGCAAAGTTTGCTCTTTTTTAATCGGAGCCTTTGATACTTTAAAGTCCCATAATGTATCTTTTGTGGTAAAATCTCCGTCTCCGGAACCGACTTTACAGGTATAACCGCCTTCAAATGAAAAGCCGTCAAGCACTTTGGGTCCATAGATTTTAAAAAACTCCAAAGAACGCTTAACCATTATGATTATATTTCCAATAGTCGCTTCATCGGGAACAATCAAATCTACCGGCTTATATGCAATGACGCTTGACCTATAGCAAACATCAAATCCGCACATCTTTACGGCGTTTATAACAGAATTTGGATCAAGCCCCTTTATTTCATGCAATAGTTTTTTTGCTTTCTTTTCTTCTTTTATTTCTCTTGATCCCAATAACGAAATCTTAAAAGCATCTTGAACGGGTGATCCAAGCATAAAGCGAGTAAGATAATCGACAGCCATACCAACAAGTCCGGGATGAGTCGACTCATCTGGATTCAATTCTTCGATCCCTTTTCCGAGAATTGTATCTGTCAACGCTTTAGGATTCAAATATCCACCAAATGGCTGTTTGACTTGTTTGATTCTTTGAGTAACTGAACAGCCCATGAGTCTAGAAATAAATTCAGCCATTTCTTTAAATTCATTATTAGATTCTTTAGATTTTTTTCCCTTCAATTCATTGATTCGCTTTTTTTCTTTCAATTCTAACCACCTTCGTTATTAGGGATTAATAAAATCACTTGTATAGACAACGAAAAAACAAGCTATGAAACCCAGGGGAAAAAATGACTTTTTCTCATTTTGAAAAAGCACCTTTCCCCGGGATCACAGCAACGAAACAATCACGAATAGAAAACTACGGGGATGTATTCGAGCGTGGGATGACCCTCAAATTCGAGCTCGAGAACGATCCTGTTGACCGAACGGAGCTTTTCGGGAGCGCGGACCGTGAGGACGGTCTCGCTCGAGAAGTCGTAATACTGCGGAGTGTGAGGCAGAAGGATCGACCTGGGAGAATCGACAAGCTCGAGACCGTCGGGGCTGTAGGCGTTGAGAGTGATATAGTGAGGAAGCCTTCCCAGCTCGGCGACGTTGTTGTTGAGCTTGAGGGTTATCTTCTTTTCCTCTCCCGCTCTGATGACGGGCGGCTCGCCGAAATCGACGGTGGCGCGGCATCTTAAGAGATTGTGCTCCGTCGTATAGCGGCGGAAGGCGGAGAACCTGTTTTGGATCTTGTCAATCTGCTTTTTCAGGACCTTCTCCTCGAGCGTCATATCGGTCGGGGCGTCGGTCAGGGTGATCGGACAGTGGTTCGCGAAAAGCATCACGGGAGCGGCGGTGACGATCTTCCCGGTGAGCTCGGTGCAGGTCTTCGGGAAGGCGGAACGGGTGACGATGGACTTGGTGATGCAGACCGTTTCGATCGCGTCGCCGATATGCCCGCGCCAGTCCTCGGGGATGCCCGCCATACCGTGCATGATGCCCAGCGTCGCGCCGACGGTCGCGCCGGTGCAATCGGTGTCGTCGCCGCAGTTGATCGCATAGATCATCGACTTCTTGAAGTCGCCCTCTCCGTAAAGAAGACCGAGGACGGCGTAGGAAACGTTTGACGGAGCCTCGAACCAGCCGTCGCCGATGTCTTTGTTGAGTTCAAAAACGCGTTTCGCGGTCTCGCGGTAGTCGACCTTCTCGTCGTAGCATTTCAGAACGAGGCGGATGCTCTGAGCCATACGCGAATCGGCGGGGATGAATTTGAGACCGGCGTCGATCATTGCGCGCAGGTCGTTGGAAATGAAGGCGTAGGACTGGAGGGCGGCGACGAAGGCGGCGGCGTAGGTCCCCTCGCCGGTGCCGTGATCCACCATGGCGTCCTCTATGGCGTACTTCGCGGCGACTCCGGGGCAGCCGGGAGCGAGGGTCGCCCAGATCTCGGTGCGGATCCAGGCGCCGTTGGAGTTGCGCCAGTCGTTGTTGAAATCGCCGGACATCGGCGGAACGACGCCGCGGCGCAGATTGAGTTTCCCGAGCCCGTATTCGTTCCAGTAGGGCGAAATGAAGTTGAGCCAGAATTCGCCGAGCTTTGAGGCGTCGAGCCCGAAGGGACCGACCTGCTCGACGGCGTAGAGCCAGACGAGCTGAAGATCGAGGTCGTCGTTGGGGATGATGACGTTGGGATCGGTGGCAAAGCCTTTTATATCGAGCCTTTCCCTGCAGCCCTCGTAGGGAGCGCCCATGGTGCCGCCGATGTTCTTGCCCACCCAGCAGGCGTGGACGCGGTCGCGGAATTCATTGAGATTGATGTTCATTTTTCTCCTCCGATTTGTTTTTTTCGATTCTATCACCCGGCGGCGATCCGGGCAATACCGCCCGAGTGTTTTTTTGTCCCGTTTTTTTACTTATGGGCTTTTCAGGCGTAGGTCTCGCCCTCGAAAATGACTTTTTTCACGTTCATCATATCGTCGGCGATGATGAGATTTGCGATCTTGCCGGCTTCGATGCTCCCATAATCGGAGTCGATCCCCAAAAGTCTTGCGGGATTGAGACTTGCCATTCGGACGGCGGAGACGATGCCGCAGCCGGTGTGAGCCATCATATTGCGGCAGGCGCGCTCGAGCGTCAGCCTGCTCCCGGCGAGGTGTCCCTCGTAATCGTAGTTGAGATCGGGACCGAACATGATCCCGTCGGCTTCGTTGTTTTTATAGTGATTTTTGTCCGGCATGGAATCGCTGATGAGGATGGTCTTCTCAACGCCTTTGGTCCTGAGGACCATTCTCAGCATATCGGGATCGACGTGGACGCCGTTTTCGTCGGAGATGATCTCGGCGAAGACCTCCGGATCGTAGAGCGTGTATTCGTCGCAGCCGGCACCTACGGTGCCCTGAGCCCTGCCTTTTGCCTTGCCGGAATCGGAGTGGTGGGTCTGGACTCTGAGCGGGAACCGGCGCAGTCTGCGGCATTCTTGGGCCGTCGCGTGGGAGTGCCCCATCGCGAAGATCGCGCGCGGATCGGCGCTCAGAACGTCGCGCATGAAACCCTCTATCCCCTCTCTTGCGGGATCTATCGCCCAAATCTTCGCGAATCCCGCCGCTTCACCGACGAGCCCCGAGTACTCGGCGCTGTTTATCCCGCCGGTGTTCTCTATGCCGTTCTGATTGCTCCCGAAGCCGCCCATGTAGGGGCCCTCCATGTAGAGACCTCCGATGACGCCGCCGAATTTCTGAGTTTTAGCGGCTTTTAAGATCCGGGTACATTCAATAAGGCGCGGGATCGTCATATCGCAGTAGAGCGTCGGGAGGACGGTCGTGACGCCGTGGGAGAGGACGTGAGATATACAGCCCGCGGGATCGTCGGCGAACTTTTCGTCGGGGCCGCCGTGATTGTGGATATCTATGAGCCCCGGCGCGGTGTAGAGCCCTTTCGCGTCGATGACTTTTGCGTCCGGGGGGATCGGGATCTCTGAGGTCTTACCGACGGAGACGATACGCGAGTTTTCGTAGGTGACGACGCCGTCCCAGATAAGGGAGTCCTCGAGGACGATCTTCGTGTTTACGACGGCGTTCATCACAGATCCCTGTCCTCTATGCCGTCATGCCAGCTCGCGAAGGGCTTCGCGATCGCTTCGGAAACGTAGCAGGTGCCTTTTTTGAGCCTGTAGATCGACGCCGGACATTCCATAGAGATCGGGCCGTAGAGCTCGAGGCGGGATACCATCCTCTGCCAGGAGGAGCCGTCGGGATTCACAAAGTTGTGAAGCTCCACGACCTCCTTCGCGTGCATGACGTCCCTCGGGCCGATGGTCGCGGCCTTAGGAGGGACCGCCCACACGTCGCCGGACGCGCCCATCGGGGAGAACAGGGAGTTCTCGCAGATAGTGAGCGGAGTTTCCGTGACGATGCGCGAAGCGAGTTTCAGAAAGTCCTCCAGACTGTCCGCGGCGAACTCCTTGCAGCGCGGATCGATAAAAGCCGTGTGTCCCGGCCAGCCTGTCGCGGTGTAGATGACGTCGACTCCGCCGCCGGTGATCTCGTCGATCATATCGGAGTAAGCGCCGGGAGCCTTGTTGGAGTCGTTGTGGGTGTGCCAGTGAGAGATATCGGGTCTCAGGTCCTCCCTGATCCTAAAGTAGAAATGGTTCATGAAGGAATAGCCGAGCCCTGCGCCGTAGCTCAACGGCGCGACGTTTCCGTTTTCGTCAGCCCATTCGTCCATAGCGAAGGCGTGGACGTTTCTCGCGGAGACGTTGAATTTATTGAGCATATTCGCGACCGAAGAATACGCGCCCGGCCACTGGTTCGGACAGATCATCGAGAAAGGCTTGTCCTCAAGATCCGACATAAGTATCCTGTAGAACATATCCTGCACCATGTGGAGAGTGGGGTCGATGACGACCTTCACCGAGAAGCCGTTTTCGTTCTCGTATTCCATATCCTCGCGCCTGATGTTCCTGATCCTCTCGAGCTCTTCAAGCGGCAGTTCGCTGTGCGGGAGCCAAGAAGCCGGCTTGAATCTGAATTCGTCGTAAAGGCCCATAAGTTACCTCCTGAGTTTTATATGCTTTATTATATCATCCCGGAAGCGTTTTTTCAATACCGCCGGAAAAGTGTTTAAAGTTATTCACACTTATTTTTATTTTGACCCTATACGCGCAAAACGCTTGACGGAACACAAAAAAAGAAGTAAAATTGTTTTGAGAATAATACCGAAAACGAGAGGAAAAGAATATGTCAGTGGGATTTACGTTTCTCGGGACCTGCGCCGCGGATTTCTCGCCGAGGCTCAAAACCGACTGCGCGGACAGATTCGATAAGGACGTCAGAAGGGCATCCTGCGCACTGATAAACGAAAAGTTTCTTATAGACTGCGGACCGCACTGTCTCGATTCGCTCAGGATATCAGGAAAGGACGCAAATAAGATCACGGACGTTTTCATGACGAATTTTCACGGGGATCATTTCCGCGCGGAAAAGCTCGCCGCATTAGCGTCGGATCACAAAATCAGGCTCTGGGCGCGCGAGGACGCGGCGGTCCCGGAGACTGAAAACGTCGAAGTCGTGAGGATGGCGCCGTTTGAGAGAATGGAGTTCGCGCCGGGGAATTTCGTCACCGGGATGAGCGCGAATCACGATCAGAGAGCCTTTCCGCAGCATCTTCTTTTTGAGATCGGGGACAAAAAGATCTTCTACGGGATGGACGGAGCGTGGCTCATAAACCGCACGTTCATCGCGCTGAAAAACGCCGCTTTAGATATGATCGTTTTAGACGGGACCTGCGGCGACTACGACGGGGACAGAAGAGGCGGAGAGCACAACACGATCCCGATGGTAAGGCTCCTTATCGCGTCTCTGAAAACTATCGGAGCCGTCGGAGAAAACACGAGGATCTTCATTTCACACCTCGCCCCTTCCCTGCACAAGCCTCACGCCGAAACGGCAGCGATAGGCGAAAAGGAAGGGATAGGCGTCGCGTACGACGGACTTGAAATAAAAATCTGAAAACAGATACTATATGTCGGACGGCGGGAAGATCCTGCCGTCCGGCTCGATTTATTTGTTTTTCGGCTTAATCCTGCCGAAGTAATCGGAGCGCGTTATGACGTTGGTCTCGCTCTCGACGGGGTTTCCGAAGGCGTCCTTGTGGATAGAATACAAGATATGCCGGAAGCCGCACTTAGTCTGCACCCTCGCAGACCGGTGATTGAAAAGGTAATGACTGCAGAACAGCGCGTCGAGCCCGACCTCCTCGAAAAGCCAGCGGACCGCCTCGGTCACAGCCTCCGTCATCAGACCTTGTCCCCACTGATCCCTGGCGAGAACAAAGCCGAGAGAGCGGCAGAGGTCGCTGTCGAACGCGGGGAACTGAAGTCTGTCGTATTCCTCCACTCCGAGAGAGCCGACCGCTCTGCCGGAAAGATCTATGGCGAAGGTCTTCTTGCCGCGGATGAACCTTTCGAGCCTCTGACGCGATTCTTCGATGTCCTTATGCGGTTTCCAGCCCGCCCATTCTCCTACACCCTCCACGGAAGCGTAGGAATAAAAGTCCTCAAGGTCGCTCTCGCGCCAGGGACGCAGTATCAGACGCGGCGTTTTCAGGACGACGGAACTTATATCTATCGGTGCGTTCATTTGTTTTTCTCCCTTTCGCGCTGGCGCCATTCGGAGGGGGTCATGCCGACGAGGCGCGTGAACACTCTGTAAAAACTGCTTCTCGAGCCGAAGCCCGAGGCGTCGGCGACGGCGTCGACTGAGAGCGCCGGATCGCCGAGCAGAACGACGGCGCGGTCTATGCGGCAGCGGTTGACGTATTCCGTGAAGGACACGCCGAACTTTTCCTTGAAGACGCGGCTGAAATAGGACGGATTGTAAAAGCACTTTTTCGCGATAGAGACGAGCGAATGATTCTCGCCGGGATTGGTGCGGATAAATTCGGAGAGCTCCCTGAAAACGTCGTTCGGCGCGTCGGCTGAATCCGGGACGAGTTTTCTCAAAATCGTGACCAGCAGCACGTTCATCAGGCTCTCGATGACCGTAGATCTGAAAGCGCGGTGAGAAGAATACTCTCCGAGGATCCCGAAGAGGACGTCCTCGACGCGCCTCGCCTCCTCGCCGGAAAAGCAGACCGGATGCTCGTCGTTTTCGCGCCTGAGTTCGTCGAACGCCGTGAGCTGAAGGACGGCGAAGGCGTTTTCTTCCGTCAGGACGCGGTCGACGATGACCCGGGGATCGAAGCAGAGATTGACGTAGGAAAAATCTTCTATCGGGCTGAAGCGGTGAACGCTTCCGACGTTGATAAAAATGAGATCGCCGCGGCAGACCTCGTATTCCCAGTCGTTGACGGTCTGTCTGGCTCTGCCGGAGCAGACGTAGACGATCTCGGAGAAATCGTGGACGTGGCTGTCTTCGTTTTTGGAGCAGCGGCAGAAAAAAACGTGGATGCCGCTCGGATCCGAAATCAAATTGCTTGATCTGTACTCTTTCACTCTGTTCCCTCCCCGTTTGATTTTACCACCTTGAGGGCGCCTTGTCAACTCTCAATGCGCCGCATATAATTTATAACGGTATCCCAATGATACCCAAGGAGGAACTGAATGGCAACTTTCACAAATCAGGCAAGCCTTGCCTACAGCGGAGGGGTCGTCAAGTCGAACGTGACCTACGGCGAGATAGTCGGGACGCTCACGATGACAAAGACCGCTCTCAAGGAGACCTACGCACCGCAGGGCACTGTCAGCTATATCGTCAATATCGTCAACTCAGGCGCGGCTCCGACGGCTCAGCTCACGCTCACCGACGATCTCGGCGCCTTCACCTTCGGGACCGAAACCGTCTATCCGCTGTCTTTTGACCCGGACAGTCTGAGCTTTTTCATCGAGGGAGCTCTTCAGCCGACGCCTCAGTACACCGACGCAGACTCGCTCACGGTGACTCTCGGCAGTCTGCCCGCGGACTCGGTCTCCACGCTGATCTATCAGGCGACGGTGACCGAATACGCCGATCCTACGGGAAGCATCACCAACACCGCGACGCTCACGGGGTCCTCGAACGAGATCACAGCGTCCGCCACCGTCACGGCGGCAGACAATCCCGTGCTCGCGATCGCAAAAGCTCTCGATCCCACGACCGTGGACGAGAACGGAGACGTGACCTACACATTCACGGTCACGAACTTCTCCGGGACGGAGGCCGGAACGGATGCGAACGTCTCGATCAGCGACACCTTCGATCCCGTTCTGACAGACCTTGCCGCGACGCTCGTGAATGAAAAGAGCCTTGTCATCAACACCGACTACACCTACGATCCCGCGACCGGAGAGTTTACTACCACTCCCGGAGCGATCACGGTACCCGCGGCGACGTTCACACAGAACACCGACGGCTCGTGGATCACCACTCCCGGAGTCAGCGTCCTGACCGTCACCGGAACGATAAGCTGAAAAAACACCCCGTATCTCTGAAATCGCCCCGGCGCAGCAGCGCCGGGGCGAGACCCGATTCAGGCTTTATTTATCTTTTCCATCACGGCGTCCCAGCGGGCGCGGTGAACTTCGTTGACGATATCGGGGAAAAAGCCCGCTCTGAGATAGCTTTTGATCGCCGGGATCCGGAAATCGTCGGTGGTTAGGCGGGCGGTCTTCATACCCGCGCGAAAGAGCGTTCTGACGGCTTCAACGTTGAGCCGGGTGCCGACTCCCTGTCCGCGGAAATCCGGCTTGCAGGCGACCATATGAATATAGCCTTCGAGCTTTTCATAGTTGCAGATAACCGCGAGAGTGGCGGCAGGATCGCCGTTTTTTTCGACGATGAAAAATTTGTCGAATTCGAGTTCCCCGTAGGCGTACATACATTTTTCAAAATACGCCTTGTCCTCGAGCTTTGAAGTCAGACCGAACCTGACGATCCCGAGCCATTTGTCGATATCTTCATCCGTGCCGTTGAAATTGCGGCAGACGAATTCGCCCCAGTCCGGCGCGTCCGGGACGACCGGCGTCAAGTCGGCGCGCCATCTCATGATAAGCTGATCCATAAAGACCTCCCGAAATAAAAGCGCGACGGGAAGGGCTCGCGCCCTTCCCGGAACGGTTATGCGGTAAGATAAATTACTTGAGCTCCGCGAAGTACTTGATGGTGCGGACCATCTGGCTGGTGTAGGAGTTCTCGTTGTCGTACCAGGAAACGACCTGGACCTGATAGGTGTCGTCGTCGATCTTGTTGACGAGAGTCTGGGTGGCGTCGAATAGAGAACCGTACTTCATGCCGATGACGTCGGAGGAAACGATCTCGTCGCTGTTGTAGCCGAAGGACTCGTTGGCGGCGGCCTTCATAGCGGCGTTGATGCCCTCAGCGGTGATATCCTTGCCCTTGACGACCGCGAACAGAAGAGTGGTGGAACCGGTCGGAGTGGGAACGCGCTGTGCAGCGCCGATGAGCTTGCCCTTGAGTTCGGGGATGACAAGGCCGATCGCCTTGGCGGCGCCGGTGGAGTTGGGAACGATGTT
>JAFTEP010000028.1 GCA_017453605.1 Clostridia bacterium | reverse complement strand
TTCGCGCCCCCCACGGCGACCGCTTTCAGCATCTCGTGAAGACTGAGTTTTTCTCCCGGCTCCATATACGCCTGACTCCCGCCCATCGACGCCGCGTATTCGCTGACGGTTATCACGTCGTCCTTTTTTATCACTCCTTTGTCGAGCGCCTCCACTGTCAGAAGAAGAGTCATTACCTTTGTCACGGAAGCGATCGGCAGTTTTTCGTCGGCGTTCTTTTCGTAAAGCACTTCTCCTGTCGACGCCTCCGTCAGAAGCGCCGATCTGCACTTCACGCCCGGATCGGCGGCGCTCGCCGGGATGACGGCGAGGACCGCGATGAGACAGAGCGCGATACAAACGGTTTTCTTCATCGTTGTTCCCCTTATTTTTGTTTTTTCGGAGCCTTTGCCCCGTGTTGATTTATATGCCGCTTTAATCCGTGCGAGAACAAAAGATCGGGATCCGAGGCTTTCGCCGCGGTTCCCGACTTTGTTTTTTGTTATTTATCAAATATCCAGATATTCTTTTTTGTGAATGAGGATCTTTCTTACTATGTGCCCGATGTTTCCGTCTCCAGCGTAGCGCGAGGAGTCAAAAAACAAATCCCGGTTTTCTTCGACGTCCACCCACAAAAGAGGGTTCTTTTCTTCTTTCAGTTCGACTTTTTCTTTCAGCCTCCCGGCGTATATTTCGAGATAAAAGCCGTCGCAGCGGTAGACAAGATCCATAACCGGTTTCAAAACTATCTTGTCCTTATCTATCCCGGTCTCCTCGAAAAGCTCGCGATATGCAGCTTCACTCCCGGTCTCGCCCTCTTCGATCTTTCCTCCGACGAAGTTCAAAAGTCCCTTGTACGGATCTTTTTTTCTCTCGCACATCAAAAGAAGCTTTGCGTCGGCGCTGAACACCGCGATCGCGTTGTAAGAAGTCATCTTATCTGTTCCCGTCTTCTTTTTTCAGATCCTCGTCGGTCTCGCGGACTATATACAGAGGTCTGCTTTTTATCTCTCTGTAGCCTTTCGAGACGTAAGCTCCGACGATCCCGATGCAGACAAGGTTTATCCCGCCGACAAGAAGCGCGGCAAGCCAAGCCGAGCTGTCCGGGGCTCCTCCGCAGAGATATACGACAAGAAGCGCCAGCCACGCCGCGAGCATGAGCGCTCCGGCGAAAAGCGGCACGGCGAGCAGGGCGGTGGAGAACGAAAGGATCCCCTCCATCGAGTAGCTCAGAAGCTTTCTGAAGCTCCATTTCGAGGTCCCGGCGGCCCTCTTGACGTTCTCGAAGCTGATCCACTTCGTCCTGAAGCCGACCCAGTCGAAAATGCCCTTTGAGAAGCGGTTCCTCTCGCTGAGTTCGAGCACCGCGTCGAGCATCTTGCGGCTCATCAGCCGGAAGTCGCAGGCACCGCTGACGAGTTTGGTTTCGGACACGGAGTTGATGATCTTATAGAACGCCGCGGAGAAAAATCTCTTTAAAACGGGCTCTCCCGATCTGTCGGTGCGCCTCGCGGCGACGCAGTCCCAGCCCTCTTCTTTTATCGCGCGGTACATCTCGCCGATCAGCTCCGGCGGATGCTGCAGGTCGGCATCCGCGCTCACGGCGTAATCTCCGCGCGCGGCGCGAAATCCCGCGTACATCGCAGCCTCTTTACCGAAATTCCTCGAGAACGAGATGTATCTGACGCGCTCGTCTTTTCTGCTCAGTTCTCTGAGTATCTCGGCGGTGCGGTCCGTCGAGCCGTCGTCCACGAATATGAACTCGTATCTTACGTCTTCGCTGCCGTCTGCGAGCTTCGCCGCCCTCTCATAGAACAGCGGCGCCGAGCCCTCCTCGTTGTAGCAGGGGATTATCACAGAGATCAGTTCCATTCAATCAGCTTCCTCTTCTTTGTCTTCTGTTTCGGAAACGGGCGCGTCAACATTTTCCGTACCGCCGCCTGTTTCGCCGTCTTCAGGTGCGTCCGCATTCCCGGTTTCGCCGTTTTCATTATCTTCATCCGGCTCGCTCTCGTTCGCGCCGACATCTGCCGACTCTTCCGGCTCCCGGTCGGAGTCTTTTTTCTTTTTGCTCTTTCGCGGGAGCGGCTCGGGCAGGCTCACCGGCTCGTATGCGATCGGGTGTTTGCGGGTGACGATGCAGGCGGCGATGAATACAATTATTCCGATCGCGCTCAGTATGACGCCTGAGACGAAGCCCGTCGGAACGTAGTCGAAGGTGACTTCGTGCGTTCCGGCCTTTATCCCTTTCACTCCGACGAACGCGCCGCCGATCGCGAAGGTCTCGGCTTTCTCTCCGTCGACCGTCACGGTCCAGCCCTTTTCGTAGGGGATCGAAGTGTAGAGTACGCCGTCCGATTCCGCCGTGACGCTGCCCTCGATCCGGGTGTCCTCGAACTTTGTCATGTGAAGCGTCGAGCGGTTGAGCAATTCGTAGCCGTCGAGGAAAAGGTCTCTGTCGAAAACGGCGAGCTGGATGTTGCAGTATCCGTTGATATAGACGCTGTCTATCTGAGCCCTGAGCGTGAGAGTCTGTCCTTTCTCGAAGTCCCCGAGATAGACAGCCGCCTGCTCGGTCCTTGCGGACTTCACGTCGGCGAAGCGGTCTGAGGAGCCGTTTCTCAAAACTTCGACCTGCGTCGTTCCCGGGATGGTGATATATCCGTACAGCTTGCCGCTCTGAGTGATCTCGGCGTCGACCTCCATCACGTAGCCGTCGCTGCCCTTCACCGTGTCGTATCTGTAGTTGTAGTCCGGCCAGTACTGATCGTCCTCGGTGACCTTCCTTACAGTCACCGAATCGGACGCTCCCTGGACGGGCTCGAGTCTGACCATCACGTTTTCGCCGATCCCTGTTGCGAGCGAGAACAGCCTGTTCTGGGTCTCGAAGCAGTCGATCTTGTCAGGCTCGAATCCTTCTATCTGAGGAGCGGTCATGAAGGCGAGAGGCAGCCACGCGTCGTTTTTGTAGATCGTCATTCCGTCGGCGGTGTAAAGCTTGTCGATCAGGTTCTGGTCCACCTTTGAAACGCTGCTTGTGTCCATGATATATTTCAGGTTGAGAAACGCGTTCGTGACCGGGGTGTTGAGCATATAGGCGTATCTGTTCGACGCTTCGTCGGCGGGCAGACCCAGACTGTGGAGGAGCGTCGTCACACCGACGTTGGCGGTCGAGGAGAACTGCGTTATTCCGTTATACATAAACAGAGCGGGATCGTTGCAGCTCCAGCCCTTCACGAAATCGGACCTGTAGAACTGGGTCGCGTTCTCGGGGTCCTCGTTCAGGGCGTATTCCTGGACAGTTTCGACCTTCGGAGAGTTCAGAAGATAGTATTTATAGCTCGTCGTGCCGACCTCGTGGACTCCGAGGACGGAGCAGGGGATGATCTCGACGAAAGCTATGGCGCAAAGCAGCAGGCTGAGACCCTTTGAATTGACGTAACCCTTATATTTTGCGAACATCAGAACGATGTAGATAGTCCCGAGGAACGCGCCGCCGGCGAGGACCAGTTCGGGCGAGACAGCCTCTTTTTCAAAGAGCTTCGCCTTTCCGAACACCGCCACCGCGCAGGCGCCGACGGCGAGGGCAAAGAACACAGAGGTCCCGATGACGTCCCATTTGTCGAGGGAGTCCGATTTCTGATACGCTCTCAGCGCGATGAACAGCAGCACGAAGCTGACGATGAAGCCGAATCTGTGAGGCACCTGGTTTGGAAAATGCAGTCCGTGCCAGAAGAAGTCGAGAAAATTCAGATTCAGGCTGAGGATCATGAATAAAGAGACGGCGAGCCCCACCATTTTCTCTCTGAGCGCGATCTTCGTGTTCCAGAAGAACATGAAGACGAGGATCAGCGTCGCAAGCCCGCAAAAGATGTTGGGCAGGCCGTCGATCACCTCGGGCTGATGGAAGGGGAACAGGTCGGCGATGATCTCCTCGAAGCCCCTGTAGAGCCTGATCCCTCCGTAGTAGCCCTGAGTCGCTCCGTTGGCGCCCATAAGCGCGAAGAACGCGGGGACCGCTATAAACCCGGACATCAGTCCGCCCGTCGCGGAGGACAGGGCGAAGAGCCCGAGCTTTTTGAAGAACTCCTTCATTTTCGGCCTGAAAAGGACTGCGAACGAGATGAACGAGATCACCATGAAAACGCAGACCATATAGCCGATGTAGTAGTTAGTGATGATCGAGAGCGCGAGGGTGACGGTGTACAGCTTGAACTTCGATTTCGTGAACAGCTCCCACGCTCCGAGCATGACGAGCGGGAACAGCGCGAAGGTGTCGAGCCAGATGACGTTCCAGTAGTACCCGGTGGCGAAAGCGCTGAGCGCGTAGAAGCAGGAGAAGGTCACGGCGACCATATCCGCGCGCCGGAAGATCTTGCGCACGAAGATCGAGAAGAAAAGCCCCGCGGTCCCTATCTTGACAAGAGTGCAGACGGTGAGAAATTCCCTGAGATATTCCTCGGGCACGAGCACGGACAGAAGATTGAGAGGGCTCGCGACGTAGTAGGCGATGATCGACAGGAAGTTCGAGCCCATGCCGGTGATCCAGCTGTAGAACATCGAACCGCCCTCGGCGAGCTTCTGACGGAAGATCTGCAGGAACGGGAAATACTGATGCCACAGATCGTAGTTGAGCATCTGCTGGACCTTGTCAGATATGACCAGGCTTCCGTCGGACGCGGTGTCGGTCACGGGATAGAAAGGCGAGATCTTGAACAGGGCAAAAGCCGCCGCCATCAGAGCGAACGGGATCGCAAAAGACAGCAGAGAGACGATGACGACTCTCTTTTTCTCTTTCTTCTTTTCTTTATCCGTTTTTTCTTTATCCGTTTCTTCTTTTACTGTCTCTTCTTTTACCGTTGCTTCTGCAACTGCCTCTTCTTCGACCGTCTCTTCGTTGATCGTTTCTTTTTCTATTGTCTCTGATCCTGTTTTTGTTTTCACAGTTTCTTCGGAATTTTTGGCTGCGGTCACGGCTTCGTTCTTTCCGGACCCGTCGGCGCTGAATCCATTATAATTATCCATATTTTTTTCAGTTCCGTCCCTAAGATATTTTACAACACATTAAATCATATATTATTTTGCCGCTTTTGTCAAGAAAAATCGTTCCCGATTTCCTCATCCCCGCGCCAAGTCCCTCGCGGAAAACAAAAATTTCTCCCAAGACATCCTCCCGCCGCCGATTTGCCTTTGACTTTATAAACGGCGCAAAACCACTTTTGTCAATTCTGCACAATTACCGCAGCGAATAAAGAACAAAAAAATGCAAAAAAACGATTGACAACACCTTGATAATGTTATAAATAGAATGATGTTTATTGAGCGCAGAAATGCGTTTTTGTTCAAAAGTGGAAGCTGTTTCGGCCGTATTCAGCGCTTCGTGCGGCGAGCGATCCTGGAAATATCAATGAGGCGCAAAACCCCGGGACAGAATATCCCGAAATCCGTTTCAAAAGGAGTAAACCTTTATGAAAGACTTTGCAAAGAGAGCGATCAGCGTTTTTCTCTCCCTCATCCTCCTCTCCGGTATCATCCCGTTGTCGGCTGTCGAGGTGTTTGCGAACGCCCCTGAGTCCGACTTCACCGATACTGTTGAGAACGGTGAGGCGACCATAACCAAATACAACGGTTCCGGCGGCGACGTCGTTATCCCGTCGACCCTCGGCGGCTATCCCGTGACGAGCATAGGTAATGCATTCAGATATTGCACAAGCCTGAGTCGGTTGTCATTCCCGACAGCGTGACAAACGTCGGCACTTCCGCTTTCTCCGGCTGCGTCTGCCTAACCTCCCTCGAGATACCGGATGGAGTTATCAGTATCGGATCAGCCGCCTTCTTGGGCTGCGCGGGTCTGACATCCGTCACCCTCCCCGTGAGCGTGAAAACCGTCGGCGAGAACGCTTTCACCGGGTGCGGCGCTCTGACGACAGTTTATTACAACGTCAGCGAAACGGCGTTCGGAAGGATCTCGGTCGCTTCCGGCAACGAAGTGATCCTTGCCGCCGAGGTCTGCTTTACGCATTCGTTTATCCGTATCTTGCTTCTGCCGTTGAAGACAGTCTACGCTGTCGGCGAGGAGTTCGAACCCGCCGGGATCGCCGCCGCCCTGTTCTATGACGACTCATCGGTGAGCCTGACTTCAAGGCTCGGATATTCGGGATTTGATTCTTCTTCGCCCGGAACGAAGACCGTCATGGCGTCTTACGGTGGCGTTCAGACAGAATTCGAGGTCACCGTCACGGGATCTGCCGATCCTGTGGAGCCCGATCCCGTCCGGTCCGACCCGGTCGAACCTGATCCCGCAGGGGACGCGCCGAGGATCGTCGTGGACAGCGTGACCTGCCAACCCGGCGCCGGAGAGGTCGAGGTTGCCCTGCGCGTAGAGAACGACCCGGGATTTTTCGCCCTGCTTCTGAAACCCGATTTCGCCGTGGGAATTGAATATCTCGGATTCAACGAACCCGCGGGTATCTCCGGTTTCGGGGCGGTGACTGATTCCAATATCAACCTCATGGCTATTGCTATGGCTGATATCGAGGGCGACCAAACGATCCTGACGCTCATTTTCGACGTCCCGCAGGATATCCCATACGGCGAGTACGCGATCAACTTCGTATATCTGAGCGGAAACGATTACGACGAGAATCTTCTCGACTTCGAGATCGTTCCCGGCGCCGTGATCATCGAGCCGCTCTATGGCGACATGGACGGGAACGGGACCGTCGATTCGATCGACCTCACGCTTCTCAGAGAGTATCTGACCGATCCCGACAACACTTCCGTCTCCGACGGCGTCGACGTCAACCGCGACGGCGCGATCAATACCCTCGATCTGACCCGCCTCAGAAAGCTCCTCTCCGTCAACGCCTGAACTAAGAGTTTTTTCTTGACACACACTGTTTCCGCTTCCGAAATCGTTTTGCTTCGGAGGCGTTTTTTTATGCACGGTCCAGACACTCCCCCGGCGAGCGGAGTTATCCGCGCGCCGGGGGAGTGTGTTATTATCTGGGATTTATTTGCAGAGCTCGTACGTGTCCTTTGCGATCATGAGTTCCTCGTTCGTGGGGATGACCAGAAGCTTCGGTG
>JAFTEP010000292.1 GCA_017453605.1 Clostridia bacterium | reverse complement strand
CGTTCTCAAACGGAAAATCATAGTTTTTCGTGCAGTGGACTTCATAATATGACCCGATCACGTCGCCGTAAATCGCACCGAACACAATATCACCTCCGATCTTTGAAAACAGTATAGCATGAATTTATGAAAAAATAAAGAAGGAAGACAAAAAATACGAGTGGTCATAACTCGAATCCGTTATGGCAGATCGATAAAGGAAGAAAGAAGAACAAAAAGGAGCAGGGAAGCCTGCTCCGGAAAAATCAAATGTTTTGAATATAATGGCATTTGGGATAATTTGAGCATCCGTAAAAACGGGTTCCTTTATTCTTTCCGCGAGAAGTGATTCTCAACACGAGCTTGCCGCCGCATTTGGGACAAATCGAATTATTATCTGTCGGCTCTTCGACGGTATCTTCTTTATCCGTTGTTTCAGGTGTCGGCAAAGATGCGCCCTCAGACGAAGACACGTCGGGGCGATTGCCCGGGAGTTGACTTTGAATTGCTCTGACGTGGTTTTCTTTTACTTCGTCGGTCACCTGAGTAAACGGGAAAAGACTGTTGTAAACGCTGTCAATATCCGCTTGTGAAAGTTCGGCTGCGTTATCAAGCGATAAAAACCTGATCGCATCATATAATTGATTTCTGTTTATGACGCGCACTGTTGGATCGGAAACGGAGATGTTTTTCAGCGTACAACGTTCAGAAAAAACAATGATCGAATAAACAGGAACTGTTTCTCCTATAACTTGCTTGAGCGCAGAAATGTGAAGCTTGTTTTGAAAAATCGGATTAAGAAAGTGTTCTTTCTGGGATGATCTCCCTTTTCCCATCGGGAGGCACTGAGTCCAGTTTTTTTGCGTTTCACTTCCGAAAATCCAACCGCTGTAGTTTTTGCTTTCAAACACAAAAACGCCATATTTGTGAATGAGCAGCACGTCGATCTCTGTAGTCTCTTCGCAGGTTTTGGGCAGATAAATGTTAAACAGGAAGCGGGCGCCGTTTTTTTCCAGACTTCTTAAATAGTTATATATCAAGTATTCTCCCAAACGTCCTTTATCGTTCCAAACAGATAAAAATGAATTGTGCGTAACTTTATAGTAACTGGAATTCCTGAAAGAAATATAGTAAAAAAGGAAAATTAAGCATAAAATCAAAATAGGCAATAAGAACAAATAAATCATACGTCGCGCTCCTTGTAGAAAAAAACTATATTAAAAATCCAAAAAGCTTTGAAAACAAAAATGGTGAAGACTCGAATCCGTCGGGCTTATCGCTTCGCGCCGGCTTGCGGTTCCCGAGAAGCGCCGCGATAGAAGGTCCCATAAACTGCGCCGTTAAAGTCCGCCGAGGTCTTCAAATAAGGAGCTATATCGTTTTACGATATAGCTCCTTTGGTTGCGGGGATAGGACTTGAACCTACGACCTCCGGGTTATGAGCCCGACGAGCTACCAACTGCTCTACCCCGCGATATATTAAATTTAAAATGGTGCCGGAGGCCGGGATCGAACCGGTACGAGATTTAAGTCTCACGGGATTTTAAGTCCCGGGCGTCTGCCAGTTTCGCCACTCCGGCATTTCTTTCCCTGACCTTTAATTATTATAGCACCCAAAGCCGCGCTTGTCAAGGTTTTTTAAGAAAATCTTATAAATATTTGGTTCTATGGGATTGCGTTCTTTCGACTTTCTCCGACGGACGCTTCTGTTTAAGAGCATTTGCGCCCGCAGGAGAGGGGAGGGAAGACTCACTCCCAGAAGTCAAGATTTGTTCCTATTCCTTTTTCTATCGCCTTTTTATAGCACCTTGCCGTGATCGCGATATCAAGGATCCCGGCTCCCACGGCGTTGAAATAGATGATCTCGTTTTCGTTTTCGCGTCCTGACTTTTTGCCGTTCAGTATCTGTCCGAGTTCGGCGTGGATATCTTCGTCCTTGACGAGTCCGTCGCGCCACATCAGTGCGACTGTGCTTATCATCCTGTGCTTTATGGATTCCCAGAAATCGCAGACGATCTTGTCCGCTCTTCTGACGCAGTCGCGGTCGACCTCGTAATCCGCCATATTCATCACCAAAGAGCCCTTTTTCAGCCACTCGCCCTTGATGAAAGGCTCAGAGGCCAGAGTCACGCAGTCGATTATATCGCTGTCCCTCGCGGCGCTTTCTATATCGCCGGTCGCTATCGCCTCGACGTCCGGATACTTTTCTCTGACTTTGCCCGCGAATCTCTCGGCGTTCTCGGGTCTTATATCGTATATATACAGCTTTTTTATTCCCGGTCTTGCGATCTTTGCCGCCTCGAACTGAGTCGGCGCCTGCGCTCCGGCTCCGCAGATCGTCATGACCGAGGCGTCCTCTCTCGAAAGCAGCTTTATCGCGACTCCGCCCGAGGCGCCCGTGCGCATGGTGCTGACTTCAGTCCCGTCCGCGAAACAGACGGGCAGCTTCGTTTCGGGATCGTTGAGAATCACCGTGACGCTCGCGCGGGGCAGTCCCTTCTTGTAGTTCATAGGACCGCTTCCGATCCACTTTATCCCCGCCATGTCGAATTCGCCGGCGATAAAGCCCGGCATCGCGTTTATCCTGCCGTAGACGTTCTCGTCCTCGGGCGTCTTGCCCCACCTGAGGACGCATTTGCCGGGGGAAATGACGTCGCCGCTGTCAAAGAGCCTGTAGACCTTTTCGACGTCGCGGATAGTCGAAGCCATATCCAGCACTCCGACCTCTTCCATCGCCTTGTTGTTCAAAAACAGAGTCTTTACGTTCATTTTATTTTTCCCCTCAGTCTTTTTTGTTGTCCATATTGTCGAAAACGAACTGTTTGAAGATCTTAACTCCGACGTCGAGCGCGTTTTCGTCTATATCGAATTTTGCCGTATGCGTCGCGAAATTCGTTTCGGGTCTGCCGTCGGACGCCCCGAGCCATAAGAACGCCGCCGGTTTTCTTTGCGCAAAATACGCGAAATCTTCTCCGCCCGTACTGCGCGGATAAGAAAGAATGTTTTTCTCTCCGACGATCTTCGCGGCTGATCTTTTGAATCTTTCCGTCATTTCTTCGTCGTTCACAAGTACGGGGTAATGGCTTTTCAAACAAAACTTCACTGTCCCGCCCGAAGAGGCGGCGGTCGCTTCGGCGATCGTTTTTATCCTCTCGAGAAGTCTGTTTTCGGTCTCTTCGTTCCAGGTCCTCAGCGTGCAGTTGAGGCGGCAGCAGCTTGAGATCACGTTGTCTGCGGTCCCGCCGTGTATCTCGCCGACGTTGAAGATCGCGATATCGTCATATCTGACTTCTTTCGCGATCAGAAACTCGAGCGCGCTGTAGACCTTCATCGCGATCATATTCGCGTCGATCCCGTTCTGCTGACGCGCAACGTGGGAGGCTTTGCCGAAAAACTCGAGCGTGAAGCTGTCGACGTTCGCGTTCATCTCGCCTGATCTTATGGAGATCTGACCGACTCTGCAGCCTGTCTGGACGTGCATCCCGACGATGCAGTCTATATCGTCCATAACGCCGTCTTCCGCCATGAATTTTGCTCCGCAGAACGCTTCTTCCGCGCTCTGGAACAGAAACTTCACGCGGCAGTTTATCGTGTCTTTTACTTCGTTCAGCTCTTTCAGCGCGGTGAGCGCCATCGCAGTGTGCGCGTCGTGCCCACAGGCGTGCATCTTTCCGTCGATCCTGGATCTGTATTCGACGTCGTTTTCTTCTTTTATCGGCAGCGCGTCCATATCGGCTCTTATCCCGATGGTGTAGTTTGTCTTTTCGGGATTAATCGTCGCGACAAGAGAACTCTTTCCGTATTTCAGTGTGTAGTCGACGCCGATTTTTTCGAGCTCTCCCTTGATGAGCGCGAGCGTTCTTTCAAGATCGAATCCGGTTTCGGGGTATCGGTGTATCCTTCTGCGGATATCCGCGGCGTATCTGTTTATCATTTTTTATATACCCCTTATGATTTTATGGTTTATTATAACACAAAAACCAATAGAATTCAATTTTTCATTCCTTTAAGTCGATTTTTTTATTAAAAGATGTTGACAAGCCGCATTCTCTGTGCTAAAATATACGGGTCCCTGCAGGAGCGGGTGCATACGATCCATTAGCTCAGAAGGTAGAGCACTTGACTTTTAATCAAGGTGTCCGGAGTTCGACTCTCCGATGGATCACCACGAAAAGCATCTTTTGCCGAAAGCAAAAGGTGCTTTTTTGGGTTCAGCTTATTCTGTCAGAGGGTATTTGCCCGCGAGTATGTCCATCACGTTCTGTTTTCTTACGACTATATGCGTTCCCGACGGATATTTGTGCTCGACGGCGTTGAAAACGACCTTCGCGAAATCGTCCGGGTCAAGGAGCGTGCTCTGATCCTCGTCGGGATACAAAAACTTTCTCATCTTCGTTTTCGTCCTGGCGGGGGAGATGCAGACGGCGAATATCCCGTCCTCAGCCCAGCATTTTGTCGCCATGAGGACGGCGGCCTTCGTCGCGCAGTATTCGCTCCAGGTCGCGTGTGTCTCGACGGAAGCCGCCGAGCCGACGTTTATGATCTCCAGAGCCGGATTGTATTTCAGCCCGAGCTGAGTGCAGTATATCGTTCCGCCGAGATTTATGTCTATGTGCTTTTTTGCGTTCTCGAGATCCGCTTCCTTTATCGAGCGCGGAACGACGTATCCCGCGTTGTTTATGAGGATGTCCGGGACGAATTCTTTCATGTTTTTGTCTATGCTCTCCCAGTCGGTAACGTCCATTTCGGCGCGCGTCGGCGCATAGACTTCATATCCGTTTTTTTCTAACAGAGCCTTTATCGACTGCGCGATCCCTCCGCTTCCGCCGGTGATAAGGACTTTTTTCATCTTCGTCAGCTCCTTTCGTTTCGCGCGTTGTAGTTCGTGACTTCGTGCATCCAGTCTTTCGCGAGATCATAGAACTTCTTGTACTGTTCAAAATAGAAGCCGTACTTTTCGTGCTGGGCCTTATCGGGCTCGATCACAAAGTCGATCGACGTCATATTTTCCGCGGCCGTCTGAATGTCGGGATACACTCCTCCGGCGACCGCTCCGAGGATCGCCGAGCCGAGGCAGGGACCCTCGGTGACCTTTGGCACAGTTATCGGGACGAGGCTGACGTCCGAATGGATCTGCATCCACAGACGGCTCTTTACCGCTCCTCCGGAGATCACGATCTCGCCGAGATCGAAATCCGCTTTTCTCAGGACCTCTATTATCGCTTCCGTCCCGAAGCAGATACTCTCTATTATCGCTCTGTAAAGATGATACGGCGTGTGGTTGAGAGACAGCCCGTAGAACATACCTCTGACGTCGGGATCGACGTAGGGCGTCCTGTTGCCCTGGAAAAAGTCAAGCGCCAGAAGTCCGTCCGCGCCCACGGGCAAAAGGGAGGCTTCCTTGTTCAGAAGATCGTAGAGCGAAACTCCTGTTTTTGACGCCTGTTCCTTGACCGAGGCGCAGCAGTGCTTGACGAACCATTCTATTATAGACCCGGTGGAAGTCTGTCCGCCCTCGACCATCTGCAGGCCGTTGACGATGCAGTCGGGATATGAGCCCCAGATCCCTTTTGTGTGGATCTCTTTCTTCACCTGAGCGACGTGCAGGTGGCTGGAGCCCGTTATCAGCGCGAGCTTTCCCGGTTGTACCGCGTTCAGACCTATCACTCCGACGAACGCGTCCGCGCCGCCCTCGCCGACGGGAGTGCCGGCTCTGAGCCCCATCTCATCGGCGGCACGCTCAGTGAGACCGCCTACGAATTCGCCCATCGGCACCACTCGCTGAGGAAGTTTTGAAATAAGATCTCCGAGACCTATCTTTTTATAAAAATCTTCTGGATATCCGCCCTCGTGTGAGTTGTAATACCAGCGCGCGGAGGCGCAGTTGATGCTCGCGGTGTATTCTCCCGTCAGCTTGTAGATAAGCCAGTCGGAGCACTCGTAAAAGCGCGTGGCTTTGTTCCAGAGTTCGGGTCTGTTTTCTTTTATCCAAAGCGCTTTCGCCGGCAGACATTCCGCCGAGACCATCCCGTAGCCGTTGTATTTCAGGGCGTCGTGACCGGATGCGTATATCCTTTTTGCCTGCTCCGAAGCGCGGATATCCATCCACATCACGGCGTTCTGCAGAGGCTCCATATCGTCTCCCGAAAGAAGCACCGTGCAGCAGGTCGTGTCGAGGCTCATTCCTTTTATCTCGGACGGATCTATCCCGCTCTCGGAGACGGCTTTCTTCGAGGCTGTGCAGACGGCGTCCCACCATTCGTGCGGATCCTGTTCGGCTCTTCCCGAAGCCGGAGTGATGAGCGTCACCTTTTCGCTCGAGAATACGACGGGGTTTCCTTTCAGATCGAAAATGCCGACTCTTGCCCCGCCGGTGCCGAGATCGATCCCTAAAACGTATCCTCTCTTTTCCATTGCGCTCACTCCCTCAAATAAACGTTCTCTTTTTTATGATCGTATATTTTGCCGGCGCTTCCAAAGATCCTCAGTTTATTTTTGGCGACTTCCTTCATCATCCTTCTCGCGTCCTCGAAGACTAAAAACGGCCAGGTCGCGGGATTTTCCATTGAATTGAGCTTGTCCTTCAGCCCCTTGTTCATTGCGCCGACGACGTCGGAATAGATGTTGATCTTTGTGATGCCGTGCTTTATCGCGTCCTGCATCTGATCGTCGGGCGTTCCGCTTCCTCCGTGGAGAACGAGCGGTCTGTCGCAGACGGAGGTTATCTCGTCGAGTCTGTCGATCCTGAGCCGGGGCGTCTTTTTGTAGACTCCGTGCGCCGTTCCTATCGCTACGGCGAGCGCGTCGACGTCCGTGATCTTCACGAACTCCGCGACTTCTTTGGGGACCGTCAGCGTCTCGCCGGGATCGGTGTCTGAGCCGGTCTCGCTTATGCTTCCGACCGCTCCGTTTCCGACGTGTCCGAGCTCCGCCTCGACGCTGATACCTTGCGAGTGAGCGTAAGAAGTCACCTTCGCGGTGTTTTCGGCGTTTTTTTCAAAATCTGATACCGAGCCGTCGTACATGACAGAACTAAACCCGCAGTCGATCGCTCTTTTTATCTCGTTAAAATCCGTCGCGTGATCTAAATGCAGACAGACCGGGATATCGAAATGCTCCGACATGGAAATTATCATCGAGGATAAATGCTCCATATCCCGTCCCGCAAGATCGACTCCGAGGCACATAAGAAGGGCGGGGGAGCGCTCCTCTTCGCAGGCTTCGAGCACGGATTTTGCCATATCGTAATTGCTGACGTCAAAAGCCGGTAGGGCGTAACGGCCCTTTTGTGCGTCCGAAAGCATCTTTTTCATTGAAACGAGCATGATTTTTCTCCTGAGTTTATTTATCTTCGGGATCCCGTTTTCGCGGCGTCGTCATACGCCCGAAAAACCGAGATCTTTTATATTTATACGATTTTATTATAGATTAAATCGCCCCTCTTGTCAAGAAAAAAAGCGCCATTTCCCGCCGGAGGGAATAAACTGATCGGAGACGCGTATCTTCGTCTCCGATCAGTTGATGATATTTTTATTTTCAATCGATTTTCTTGAACAGCGTGAGCACGTTCTGTGAGTCGCGGTATTCGTATTTCATATCGTCCATACTCTTTTTCACCATGAAGATCCCGAGACCGCCGATCTGCCTGTCCTCCGAGGCGAGAGTGATGTCCGGATCGGGTTTGGCGAGCGGATCGTAGGGGATGCCGTGATCCACGAACGTGATCGAAATCGACTTCGGATCCTTTGTGGTCTTGATGCAGACCCTGACCTTGCCCGTATCGGGCTTGTAGGCGTAGTGTGCGACGTTCACGAAGATCTCCTCGACCGCGACTTCGATCTGCATCAGAGTTTTCGATGGACAGTCGAGCGGCTCGAGTTCCTTCTCCACGAACGCCAGGACCGTCGCGAGATTCTCGTCGGTCGCGTCGAGAGTTATTTCTTTTCCGTCTTTCGCTCCGAAATAGTCGAAGCTCAGCATCGTGATGTCGTCGAACTGAGGCGCGTCCTTGACGAATCCGTCGATCCCCGCCTGAACGTTTTTGACGAGCTGTTTCGAAGAGGCGTTCGGATCCTTGTTCAGCGCTTCGAGCATCCTTTCGGGTCCGAATAGTTCGTTGGCGGAATTTGTCGCCTCGGGCACGCCGTCGGTGTAGACGAAGAGCCTGTCGCCGGGATTCAGCTCGAACGGATGCTCTTTGAACCTCATACCCTCCATCGTTGCGACGGCGGGACTGTGACGGTAGACGACCAGCTCGAACTTTCCGTCGGCACGGCGGATGACCGGGTGTTCGTGTCCGGCGTTGGCGGCGATGCCTCTGCCGGTGGATATCTCGATGATCGCGAGCCAGACCGTGACGAAAAGCTCGGCCTCGTTGCCCTCGCAGAGCTGTTCGTTGACGCTGTTCAGGACCTCAGCGGGGCTTTCGCCGAGCTGAGCGCGGTTTTTGATGAGGGTCTTTGCGATGACCATGAACAGAGCCGCGGGAACGCCCTTTCCGGAAACGTCAGCCATGACAAGCGCGATGTGATCGTCGTCGACGAGGAAGAAGTCGTAGAAATCGCCGCCGACTTCCTTGGCGGGGTGCATCGAAGCGAAAAGATCGAATTCCTTTCTGTCGGGGAAGGGAGGAAAGATCCTCGGAAGCATATCCGCCTGGATCTGAGTGGCGACGTTGAGCTCCGCACCGATCCTCTCTTTTTCGGCGGTGACCGCCGTCAGATCGGTGATGTATGTGTTGATGTCGCGCTCCATCTGTTTGACGCTGTCACAGAGCGTT
>JAFTEP010000002.1 GCA_017453605.1 Clostridia bacterium | reverse complement strand
CGACTGGAAAGCGGCGGCGAACCTCGTCAGAAAGATCGCCGAGAACTACAAGCTGCCCTACTACACGATGAGCCCGACCTATTCCGTGTGCAGGGATCACGGATATCTCACCGGCGAACAGACCGTCTGCCCGATCTGCGGCGAGAAGACCGAGGTCTACAGCCGCATCACCGGATACTACCGTCCGATCCAGAACTGGAACGACGGCAAGGCGCAGGAATACAAGGACCGCAAGGTCTACGATATAGGGCGCTCGGTACTGACACACAAGGGACCGATCCCGGCTCCCGTCGACGAGCCTCTTGATACCGCTCCCGCAAAGTGCGGGCCGGAGAGCGCGGGATGCGAAAAAGCAAAAGAAGAGAACGGGATCCTGCTGTTCAAGACTCCCACCTGCCCCAACTGCAAGGCGGCGGCGGCGCTGTTAGACAAGGCGGGGATCAGCTACACGGCGCTGAACGCCAACGAGGAGAAGGCTCTCGTCGAACAGTACGGCGTGAAGCAGGCTCCGACTCTGATAGTGCCCAACGCCGGAGGCTTCGACAAGTTCAGAGGCGTTTCGGACATCAAGGGCTGGCTCATGAACAGATAAAATCAATCGGAATTTCTACGGGCAGGGACCGCAAGGGTTCCTGCCCGTATTCAATCAAAAAAGAACAAGAGGAAAAAGAAAATGTTTGACGTCATCGTCGTAGGCGGAGGTCCCGCCGGAATGACCGCGGCTCTCTACGCCGCCAGGAACGGCAAATCCGCCCTCGTCATCGAAAAGACGGGCTTCGGCGGTCAGATCACCCACTCCCCGAAGGTGGAAAACTTCCCCGGAACGCTCTCTATGAGCGGAAACGAGTTCGCCGACAAAACTCTCGATCAGATCCTCGCTCAGGGCGCGCAGATCGAGATCGAGACCGTGACCGGGATCGAGGACAACGGGGATCACAAGACCGTCGTGACCGAAGAGGGCTCGAGATTTGAGGGAAAGACCGTCGTCATCGCGACGGGAGTCAAGCACAGGCTCCTCGGGCTCGAGGGCGAAACTGAGCTTATCGGCGAGGGGATCTCTTTCTGCGCGGTCTGCGACGGCGATTTCTATTCGGGAAAGACCGTCTGCGTCGCGGGAGGCGGCAACTCCGCACTGCAGGAGGCGATCCTGCTTTCCGACAAGTGCGCGAAGGTCGTGATACTCCAGGACCTCCCCCAGCTCACCGGGGAAGCGAAGCTCCGGGAGATCCTGAGAAAAAGAGCCAACGTCGAGATCCTGACGCAGGTGAAGATAACCTCTCTCATAACCGATAACGGGGAGCTGAAGGGCGTTGAAATAATCCGCGAGGGAAAAGAAGAAAAAGTTCTTTGCGACGGACTTTTCGTCGCGATAGGGCTGATCCCGGAGAACGAGCCGTTCAAAGATCTCGCCGATCTCAACAAATACGGATATTTCGATTCGGACGAGCAGTGCCTGACGAAGACGCCAGGCATATTCGTCGCCGGTGACTGCCGCTCCAAGCGCATCAGGCAGATGACCACCGCCGTCGCGGACGGCGCGGTCGCCGCGCTCGCCGCCTGCAGATACGCCGACGGACTGTCGTGACAAACAAGCGGACAAAAAAGATATGGAAGAAATAGATTTCGAGCTGATCGACAGGGGAAAAGCCCGTGGAACGGACTATATAAGAGTGAACGCGCTCGGCGAAGACGGCGGCGTCCGCTCGACGGGGAGGTTTTTATTCACCTCGGCGCAGTTTGCCTCAAAGCGAGTCAGGGTCATGCTCGCCGCGAGCATAGCCACTCCCGTCGAGTTCAGACGCGGCGGCAACGTGAGAAGGATGTTCGATCTCATGCACTCAAAAGCCGCCGACGAAGGCTGCGCTCTCTGTCTTCTGCACCCGTTCTCGTTCGGATATTACAGAAAGTTCGGCTACGAACGGGTCGCCGATCACCTGATCGCGCGCTTTCCTACCCGCCTTATCGACTTTGCCGACAGAAGGTGCGGTTTCGTCCCGTATTTGCCGGAAATGCTCCCCGAGATGATCTCGGTCTACGACGCGTTCTCGAAGGGCAGGAACCTTCTTTTAGAGCGCTCGACCGACGATTTTTACGTCAGCGAGAAATATAAATACCGCACATATCTCCACCGCACGGACGGCGTCGCCGACGCATACGTCGTCTTCACGACGGAAAACCGCATCGACGTGAACCATCCGGTCGACGGAGTGCTGACGGTGAGGGAGTTCGCGTTCACTACACCCGCCGCCGCGAGGGAGATCTTCTCGTTTTTAAGAATGTTCGAGGGCGAGTTCGACACGGTGGAGTTTTCAAACTGCGCTCCCGCGCCGGAGATAGATCTTCTCATAAGGCATTACACCCACACCTCGTACCGCGTCCTGCCGGACATCGCGGCGAAGGTGCTGAACGCACAGATACTGTTAAGCTCTCAGGACTATCCTAAAAAAGAGGGAGCCTTCACGCTCAAAGTCGAAAGCCCGCTTCCGACGGTCGGCGGGACCTGGAAGGTCGAATACGGCGGCGGCGACTGCCGCGTGAGCCGCAGCCCTGAAGGGCCCGATCTTGAACTCACGGAGCCCGCTCTCGCGCGGCTGATCCTCGGCTGCGACGGAGTTGACGCGCGGATCGCATCCTGCATGGACGGCGTGAAAGTAAACGATCCCGACACGGATTTCTTTGCCGCCTTCCCGAAGCGCCCCTGCGGAGTTTTCGAGCATTTTTGAAAGAAAAAAGCGCTTCCGACAGATTCGAAAACGGACCGTCGGAAGCGTTCTTTTTTTATATATTTATTCCGTCGCGGGGAAGCCCTTTATCGGCTTGAATCCGAGCTTTTCGGCGGGCGAGCCGTCGCAGAGAGTGAAGTCGCCGCCCTCGGGATCGGCAAATCCCGGATCGGCCTCCTCGCTGTCCCGATCGCGGCCCGAGTTTTTGAAATCGTCGAGCCCGACGCCCTCGAAGACCTGAAGTTTTCCTTTGCGGTCGAAGAAAAGATTGCGGCCGGAAACAAGAGTTTTCGTGCCCTTTTGTTTCCCGAAGACCGGGACGCCGTCGCAGAGGCAGAGATTGTTTTGAAAGACGACGGTCCTGTGAAGCTCGGCCTTGGCGATATCCGCGCAGGCGCCGGAAAGAGCGAAGACGTTGTTTTCGACGACGTTGTTCTGCCCGTAGTGCTGGAAGAACGCCGCGGTCTGAGCGTCGAAAACGACGTTGTTTTCTATTCTGACGTATCCCGAACCCTCGTCGGTGTAGATGCCGCCGGCAAGGTAGTCTGCGCACCTTATGCGGTGGATGCGGTTATATTCGATCACGGTGCCGCGCTGAGTGCCGAGAAGATAGATCCCGGCAAGATCCGAGAGTTCCCCCGTGCCGATATCGTGGATGTGGTTTCGCGCTATCCGGCATCCGAAGGTCGCGCTGTCGGCGTAGCCCCAAACCCAGCCGACGGAGATCCCGCTGTAGCCGGTGTGGTGTATGCGGCAGTCAGAAACTTCAAGATAAGAGGTGTCGCGCGCGAGGACTCCGCAGCCCGCGAGATACCTCGCGCCGGTGTGGGCGATCTCGCATCCGCGTATCGCGCAGAAGGAAGTCACGTTTTCCTCCGGCTCGCCCGCCGCGCCGCCGGTGATCTTTATTCCTCCGGCTCCGAGGTCATTAAACGCGCAGTTTTCGATCCGCACCGCCCGGCATCCCTTGCCGATCTCGACGCCGTATAACCCGACGCCCGAAACCGTGCATCCTGTCATCACGCAGTTTTTCGCGCCGGAAAACACTATCGCGCCGCCCGCGTCGCATACCGACTGAGGGTCAGAAGCGCGGGGCTTGCCGTCGATCCCGATGCTCTCGTGTTCGCCCTTTGTACAGCTGAAAACGCCGTCGACTATCCTCACGTCGTCGGCTTTGATCTCCATGAGAGTTGAGATAGTCGGGACGAGCGCTTCGGAGGCGTTCCCGGCGTAATACACTTTGCGGTTTTTCTTATCGAGAT
>JAFTEP010000291.1 GCA_017453605.1 Clostridia bacterium | reverse complement strand
TCTTTGAGATACTTTTTGACAATATGAACGAGATCGCTCCGTCGGGCGAGGGGAAGGATGAGGACAGACGAGTATGGCTCGAAAACGTGTCTCCCGCGCTCGATAAGGCGCCGCGTCAGTTGATCGTCATTTCGGACTCGGGCGTTCCGGTCGGATTCTTCATGTACTATGTCAATCAAACGACCTTTATGATGGAGGAGATCCAGTTCAAAAAGCCCTATCAGGGCATCGGACTTTTCAGACAGCTCTACACTCTCCTCGGTCAGATCATAAAATGCGACGTGCCGTTCGTCGAGGCGTACGCTCATAAGACGAATTTGAGATCCCGCGCGATCCTTTCGCATCTCGGGCTCGAAGAGCTGGAAGAACTGCCGGATAAAAAAATCTCTCATTTTCGCGGCGACTGCGATAAAATGCTCGACAGATACCGCTGAATCAAAAAAACAGACCGACCGAAAGCTCATATAATCAGAGCCTTCGGTCTGTTTTCTGTTCCGCGCGATCCCCCGTAAAGCCGCAGAACTTGAAGGGGTAAAACAAGGGGTTATAACCCGGGGCCCCCGTCAAGCCGAATGGCTTGACGGGGAATTTTCAGAATCCGACTTTTGCCTTGGTGTTTATCTTCTCGCTGAATTCCTTTTCTCCGGAAGCGGCGATGAAGTCTTCTCTTGTCAGTTCTATCGAGTTGAGCCCCGCAAGAGAGCTTCTGAGAGCGGCTTTGGACCAGGTCCTTTCGTAGAGGTTTCTGACAAAACGGGCGTTTGCGAATTCCTTTGACGAAATGTATTTGTCCGACAGATTCTCAAAATATGTTTTCGCCTCATCTTCAAGAGCCTTTGTGAAATCAAAATGCTTTCTTACCATCATCATAAAGATCTCAAAGAGCTGTTCTCTTGTGTAGTTGGGGAAAGTGATCGCATAAGGCATCCTGCTCCTCAATCCGGCGTTTCCGCGCATCAGTGTCTCCATATCCTCGGTGTATCCCGCCATTATCACGAGCATATCGTCGCGGTGGTTCTCCATTTCCGAGATAAGGGTGGTCAGAGCCTCCTTGCCGTAATCGTTGAACTGGTAGTCGTTCTCATACAGCGCGTAAGCCTCGTCAATAAACAGGACCGATCCGTAGGCGTCGCGGCAGATAGATGCTGTTCGTACAGCGGTCTGACCGACGTATTCCGCGCAGAGCGACCTTGCGCTGTATTCCAAAAACGCGCCCTTTCTCAGGATCCCTTCCTCGCGGAAGATCTGTCCGATTATCCGTGCCACCGTGGTCTTTCCGGTGCCGGGAGCGCCGAGAAACCTCATGTGGATGCAGGGCTTGTCGAGCTTTTCGTTTTTCAGCGCGATCTTGACCTGCGAAACGATCTCTCTGACGCGCTGAGCGATTTTTTCCATCCCGATAAGCTCGCCGAGTTCGTCGTAGCCGTTTTTGGATTTTTTGATTTTTGCGAAATCTTCCGGAAGATCCCCGGAAGTAAAACTTTCGGGATCATTTTCCATACCGCGCGCCGATCTGTCGGCATCTGATGCCGCTTTTTTCAGAGCCATCTCACCGACGATCTTTTCGACGGTCTTGAATCCGTAGAACCTTCCGTCCTGCTTTTCCTTCAGCACTTTCAAAAAGAACGCGTCTATCAATTCGGGATCGGGCGCGTATCCGAGAGCTCTCAGGTTGTCCCAGAAGACCTCCGCGAGGACCGCGTCGTGGAGAGGAGGGATCTGAACGACCCTCAGGAGCATGACGTCGTCAAGAACGTCTCTTATCCTGTCGAGCGCCTTTTTCTCCAGAAAAGGCACTCTGAAGACGAAGATCACGTCGTCCTGGAAGCGGTAAAGCCTGCGTATAAAGCTTCTGAGCTCATCGTTTTTGTCGCCGTCAAGAAACCAGCTCAGATCCATTCCCACGATGTTGACGTCGTCGAGAGTGTCGCCCAGGAATTTGTCGATTATATCGTCCATTCCCGCTTTTTCGCCCTCGGACTCTTTGGCGACTGTATATTCAATATATTTTGTTTTCTTATCGCTTTTCTCTCCGTAAACCTTCATTCTTCTCAAAAAATCTCCGAACGAGCTTAAAAGCGTCGTGAATCCGTTCCCGGAATCGACCGCCCAAAGGTAGTTCTGCATCCTCAGCGCACCGAGAGCCCCCGTCTTTTCGAGCAGGGGAACGGAGGTGTTCAGTTCCGCGACAAGATCTATATATTCGTCCGCGCCGTAGTAAGCCGAGAAAACGTCGGTCATCAGGGTCCCGGTATCGTCTTCCAGATATGGAACGCAGATCACCTTCGGATCGTCCTTCGGGTCGGGGAAGATTTTTCTCCAGGCTTCAAGAATGATCCTCTCGCACTCGGTCTTATTTTCGGCGTCGAGTCTGAGCGTGCAGAAAGTGAATCTGATCTTTGCCGACTCGGGATTTGCCTCAGCCGGAATACTTTCTAAAGTCTCTCTGAAAAAACTTCCGAGCTTCGGTATGTTATCCGCCGCAAGTTTCAGACTCGGACATATTTTGGCTATAAATCTTGTCATAGCTTCTCCTTCAAACGTAGTGATTGATCGCATCTCAAATCTTTTTATACCTTAGAATACCGAACGCCGCTTTTGTTTTCAGACTCATTATAGATTCAAGCTTCTTTGAATCCTTTTCGGAAGTGTTGAAGCTGTACGGCGTCATACCGAACAGATCCCTTACAGCCTGATTTCCCTTTACTTCAAACTCGTAAACGATCTTTGTTAAATCAAGAAATTCAAAGCCGTCAAGAGCGGTATCGAACGGTTTGTTTGGATATGGTTTGTCGTAAAGCGCGGATTTTAACTCCCACAGATGCTCTTCCAAAGGGATGACCGTTAAAAAAGTCCCGTTATTTTTTAATACGCGCAGGTATTCGTTTTTCGCCAGCGGAGAAAAGACGCACATAAGGACGTCGAAACTCTCATCAAAAAACGGAAGATCGTTCACGCTCGAAACAGACCAGAAAACGTTCTTCGTTCTCCTGCAGGCGCTCTTTACGGCGTTTTTGGAGACGTCTGTCCCGTAAACAGAGCTCACCGGATTTGCGGCGCGTATCTTCTGTGTGTAGTAACCCTCGCCGCAGCCTGCGTCGAGGACAGCGGAGGTGTTGTCGGGGATCGCTTTGCAGAGAGCGTCCGCAAGAGGCTCATAATGCCCCGAGTTAAGAAATCTCGTCCTCGCCTCGACCATGGCGAGGTTGTCGCCGTGATCCCTTGACGAAGTCCTCAAAAGATTCACATACCCTTGCCTTGCTATATCAAAACTGTGGGCGTTTGGGCATATAAAAGCTTTTTCCCGTAAATTTAGCTTTTCGTGACAAACCGGACATCTGTAAAGAACTTCTTCCATTCTTCAGGCCTCTTTTGTCCCGAGTTCATAACAGCAGATATAAGAGTTAGATCCTTCTTTTGACGTTTCTGTGTATATCGCCGAATAGTTTTCGAGCATCGGAGTGAGAGCGCGTATTGCCTTGCGTGCGCGGTTTATATCCGCGAGAATAAAATCGACAAAGACCTTCGTCCCGCCGTAGCAAACGGAAAAGGGAACAATATACCCGGGCTCGTAGAGAGCTTTTTCGATCTGATCGTGGATCGGTCTGAGCTTGTTCTGATAATCCATGATTGATCTTTGAAAATCAAAAGTTAGAGTCCCGACAGTCAGGACGTCGGTCTTCAAAGAATTTAACTTATCGGGAGAATCGGTCAGAAGGATCTTTGTCAGCGCGTCGCAGTTTGTTGTGACGAGCTGATTTTGTTTTCTAAAGCCCTTGCATCTGTCCGCTGATACTCTCAGTTCGGCGTAGTTATAGCGCCTGAAAAAGTTTCTTAGTTTTTCCTGATAACATTTCTGCACTTCGGTCGAATAATCTCTGACGTGACTGAAGCCTTCACGGCCGTTCTCGTAATCGCCCTCACAGCTTATGCTGCTGAGTGAGGCGAAAAATCTGTTTTCGCCCATAACTGAAAAAACGTAGAGTATATTCTCCAAAAACGCGTCGGTGTCGCCGTATGATGCGGTCTTGATCTTGAGCGTCACGTCAAATCTCGGTCTGTCCGCATCTTTTCTCTTGAATTTGATAAGCGGCGCGTTCTCGAAAAGGTTCGGACTCTCTTTTTTGGGGCGGTATTTGAAGACGTTCTGCGCAAGATAAGGGAAAACGTCCCAGTTTTCACTCACTTCTTCCGGCGCCTGCCCGGCAAGATACGAACACAGTAAAGAAAGCTCCTGGTCGAAAAGTCCGGTGAACATGAATTTATAGCGCCCCGAGATCTTGTTCACGGAAACGTAGACGGTACCGAGAAAATTAAGTTCTTCCTCTAGTTCTTTTTTGACGTCGTCATATTTTTCGAGGTCCGTCAGTTCGCGAAAACGCTTTTCTTCCTTCAAAAAGCGCTCCCAGAATCTTTCAGTCTTGTCATAAAGCTGATCTTTAAGATCAAGTTCATCTTCATAGCACATCCCGTCAAGGCTCATTTCGCCGTAGGGAAGTCCCTTGTACTTCGGACATCCCTTGCAGAAATCCTCGCACTGCTCTTTGAGTCTCTTCTCGTATTCCGAAGCTTCGAGAATTTCGACTTTGACCGGAAAGATCTGAGAGGGCTCTTCGAAAACGACGTCTTCAAAACGCGTCCGCCCTTTGATGAAATAGGGCGCGATACATCCGTCTTCGAGAAGCCTTTCGAGTTTGACGCTCGAGCCCTTCTTGACGCCCGACGCGAAATCAGAAGCGCCAAAAAAGCCTTCCGGCAGAAGATAATAGTTTGAATAGTAGTAAATTGCGTTCATTTTTACCCCGTTTTATATCAAAAGAGAGCGACCCGGGCAATATCGGGCCGCGTCAGTAAAAAATTATTTATGGTAAAACCTGTGCATCTGATAGACACCCTCGCAGGTGGCGTGGATGCCGAGCTTCTTGAAGCCCCTTTCGTCCACTTCGGAGAGGATCACGGTCGAGTGCGCTTCGCAGTTGTTGAGCTTTGAAAGCTGATCCACGGCGAGTCGAGCGTTCGGATCGGTCACCGCGCAGATAGACAGAGCGATGAGGACTTCGTTTGTGTGAAGACGCGGATTGTGGTTTCCAAGATGCGAGACCTTCATATCCTGAATAGGCTCGATGATCTTCGGAGAGATCAGGTGTATCTCGTCGGGGATACCCGCGAGAGTCTTCAGCGCGTTCAGCAGGACTGCCGCCGATGCTCCGAGCAGGGAAGAAGTTTTCCCGGTTACGATCGTTCCGTCGTTGAGTTCGAGCGCGGCAGCCGGCGATCCGCCGTTCTCCTCGGATTTTTTCAGCGCGGCTGCGACTACGGGTCTGTCGGCGGGGGAGAGCTTCGCCTGATTCATCAGTAGTTTTATCTTGCTTATGACTTCCGGCGGCACGAGCCCCTGTCTGTTGGATACGACAGCTTCGTAATACCTGCGGATGATCTCGTTGTTCGCGGCGGTCCTGACGGCATCGTCGTCCGTGATGCAGAAGCCCGCCATATTGACGCCCATATCAGTCGGGGATTTATAGGGACATTCGCCTCCCATTATACGCTCGAAAATTGTCTTCAGAACGGGGAATATCTCAATATCGCGGTTGTAGTTGACGGTGGTCACTCCGTATTCCTCGAGATGGAACGGATCGATCATGTTCACGTCGTTGAGGTCGGCGGTCGCCGCTTCGTACGCTATGTTCACCGAATGCTTCAGCGGCAGGTTCCAGATCGGGAAGGTCTC
>JAFTEP010000290.1 GCA_017453605.1 Clostridia bacterium | reverse complement strand
GTAGGCTTCCATGAAGAGCTTCCAGTAGTCCTCGGGATCGAATTCCACGAGGTCCCCGCTGACTTTGAGAGTGTAGTCCCTGACGGCGCTTTTCACGAGAGTTCCGTTCTCGTCGAAGACGGCGGCTTTAAGGGACGTGGTGCCGATGTCGGCGCCCAAGAGATACTTCATATTTTTTCTCCCTTACAGTTACAGTTATTTTTCAGATCCCGGCGCACAGAAGAGCGAGAGTCTTCGCTCTGAGAGAAAGCGTGTCGAGAAGAGCGTATTCCCTGTCGGTGTGGCAGAACTCGCCCGCGACGCCGAACGCGCACACGGTCGGGACACCCGCCTCCACGGTATAAGCGGCGTCGCTCCCGCCGCCGGAAACGGACGGTTCGAGCCTTTCTCCGCCGACGCTCTCATAGATCCCGGAGATCTTTTCGGCGAGCTGACGGTTAGCGGAGGTCTGTTTCATCGGATGCCTGAACAGGCTCTCGGTGAGGACCGACGAGCTTCCTTCGACGAAGCTGTGCGAGGCGATCTCTTCGAGACTGCGGCGCGCGAAGGCGACGTCTTCGTCGCTCATCACCCTCACGTCGATCAGAAAAGAGCAGTTTTCGGGCACGACGTTGAACTTGTCGCCGCCTTTAATGACGCCGCAGTTGAACGTGACGCCGCCCGGACGGCTGAGTTTTTCGATCCCGATGATCTTATACGCCGCTTCCCTGACCGCGCTGACACCGTCAAAATACGAGATGCCGGCGTGAGAGGCCTTTCCCTTGACGTCCATTTTAAAGTGCATTATGCCGCGCCGTGCGACAAGGATCTTCCCGATCCTGCCGACCTCGCAGCAGACAGCGTATCTATACCCCGAAGCCGTGTCGCGGATGAGCTGTTTTTCCCTCTCTCCTCCGAAAGCGGCGCTCGTTTCCTCCTCGCCGTTCAGGACGAGGCGGACGTTTTTTTGATACCCGGCGTTCTTCAGGACTTCCATCGCCAAAAGCGCCTCGGCGATGCCGCCCTTGCAGTCGATGACGCCGGGACCTTTCATGATCCTGCCCTCGACGCGCACGGGAACTTTCCCGAACGCGCCTTTTTCGTGGACGGTGTCGGTGTGGGCGAGGAAATACACGCTTTTTTCGGCGCCGGGATTGAGATCTATGCGCAGCATATCGCCGCAGCCGTCGAATGGAATTCTTTCGACTTCACATCCCTTCGCCGCCGCAAACGAGCCGATAAACGAGTTCACAGAATCGACCGCCTCTTTGTCTTTCGACGGCGACTCTATTGAACAAATATCGAAAAGAAACTTTTCGTATTCGTCCTTCAGACGGTCGGTCTCTTCGGAGATAAGTTTTTTCAAAGTCTCCACGCGCTCATCCTCCGCCAAAAAAATCCGACAGTTAATTATCGCACAAAAAAGCTGTTTTGTCAATCGAAATAACAACTAAAGTTTTTCGCAAAAACCCCGTCGTCAAAGCCGGTCTGGGGATCAGTTTTCTTTTGTTTTGAGGGCGTTCAGGATCAGAACGTTGTCGAGGGCGTTCTCTCTGTCGGCGGTGACCGCCTCAAAACCCGGTCTGCCGTTGACGACGTTTGCGATGACCGAATCCTTGAGATATCCTCTGACGCGGATCGCGTCGCGGGTGTTCGTGATGACGTTCGATATCGTCACGCGGCTTATACCGTCGGGGAGGTTTTTGCCGTAGGCGCCGTCGGGGTCGCCGATGAGGATGGTGCCGGACTGAGAGTAGTCGCCTCGCGCGGTGCTGACGATGCCGTCGGCGACGATATCGTGTATATGGCTGTTGCAGGCGAGAAGACGCAGGTTCTTGCACAAAACTGAACTTCCGCAGACGTTCCGGATCACGACGTCGTGGATGTCCGGGTCGCGCCTCGACCAGTCGCCGTGCATGACGTGGGTGGAGCCGAGCGAGCCGCCCGGACGCTCGCCGGAAACGGCGATGGCGGTGAGCGCGACCATATCGTCGCCGGTGACGCCCGAGATATCGGAAATAAAGATATGGTGACAGCCGTTTCTCAGATCTATGCCGTCCTGGTTTTCGATATTCTGCTTCATGCCGTCGACGACTTTTGACATCTTCGCATCGAAACGGATCTTTTCGACCCTGCCCTCGCTGCAGGCTTCGAGAGAGATCGCCCAGCAGTGGGGGTCGACTATCGTGAGGTTTTCTATGGAAAATCCCGTGACGCAGGCGAAAAGGATGCCGATGTTGCGCCAGTCGCCCTTCTGGCTCTCCCCTTCCTTGCCGGCGTCGGTGCCGAAGGAGTGACCGTGGAACTGAGTGAACGTGAAATTGCCCGTTCTTCTCTCCTCTTCTGTGAGCCACGGAGCGAAACGGAGCACGTCATCGCGCTCAAACGGGCAGGGATTCGTGAGCGTCTTGCCGCTGTCGCCCGTGGAGCGAGGACGGTCTGCGCCGACGAGCTTCGCCCCGCATTCGCCGCGGATGGAGATATTTTTCAAGGGCTCGTTTTCTTCTATGCCGAGACCGCAGTTCGCGCTGCGGAAGAAATTGTCCCTGCAGCGGTCGGAGAGCTTGACCGTACAGCCCGACAGCACGACATTCACGTCCGAGGGCAGAAGGACGGCACTGTCAAGAAGCCAGAAATCCCTCTCGGGCTCAAAGGGCGACTTGCGGCGCGGGATCACGACGGTGCCGCCGCCCGCCGCGGCGTCGACCGCCGCCTGGAGGGTCTCGGTGTCGGTGGGACGGATGAAATCGAGAGCGTTAAACATTTTTCTGATCCTTTCTGTACGAATAATTATGCTACACTATTTTTTTGGTCCAGTTCACTTTTTTCAGGAGGGTGAGACCGAAGACGAACTTGAGGACCTCCGTGAAGGTGCAGACGGCAAATATCGTCCTGATATCCGCGCCGGTGAAGCGGCTGAGGACAAAGGCGGTCGGCACGACGATCGCCCAGATAAAACCGCTGTCGAGGACGAGAGTGACCAGCACCTTCCCGCCGGAACGGAGGGTGAAATACGCCGAATGGGAAAACGCGCAGAACGGCAGAGCGATCCCCGTGACGATCATCATATATCCCGCGAGAGTGCGGACGGAATCGGTGGTGTTGTAGAGGTTAGGGAAAAGCCCGGAGAAGGCGATCATCACGAGCCCCATAACGGCGCCGGAGGTCACGGAGAAAGCGATGCAGCGCCTCGCGTCGGAGCGCGCCTTTTCCTTCTCGCCCGCGCCGAGGAGCGCGCCGATGATGACCGTAATCGAATGTCCGACGGACATATAGGCGACGCTGAACAGGTTTATGACGGTAGAGGCTATGTTGAAAGCCGCGACCGCCTCCAGGCCGCGCGTCGAGAAGCACTGGTTCCTGACGGTCATCCCGAGAGCCCAGAAAAATTCGTTGGCGATAAGCGGCAGTCCCTTTTCCATAATGCGCCTGAACAAGTCGCTTCCGATGACGAAGTTTTTATAAAGCCCCTTGGCCCACGGGCAGAGGGAAGAGTTGATATGAGTCCACAGAGCGACGACGGCAAGCTCCGCGAAGCGCGAGATCACGGTCGCGATAGCTGCGCCCTTCGCTCCGAGCGCGGGAAAGCCGAGCTTGCCGAAGATGAGGATATAATTGAGGACAAGATTCGTGACTACCGCCAGAAGGCTCGCCGCGGTCGGGACG
>JAFTEP010000289.1 GCA_017453605.1 Clostridia bacterium | reverse complement strand
GGGCGCCGAAGGCGCGACGCGGTAGTGAATCACAGCCCAGTGGGCGGTCGACTCAATCCCCGAAAAATCTACGGATTTTTCGGGGACCCCGGACGAGCCGCGGCGGGACCGAGCCTCAGCGAGACAGGTGTCTGCGGAGCAGACGGATGTGGGGTCCCCATAACCCTTTTTCGATCATTGACCCTCGCCGACGGCAATAGCGGCGGCGAAAGCCTTGAAAAGAAAATCCCACAATTCCCGGGTTCAAAGGGCGGGATTTCACCCCGCAAAACAAAGTTTTGCGGGGACCCCGTGCCCTTTGCGGGTCGAGGGCAGAGCCCTCGCGGATCCCAAAGGCAGAGCCTTTGGCGAGGTCAACGGCCGGAGCCCCCGACCCGCAGGCGGTCAGGTGAGCAGGATCTCGCTCATGTCCTCGAGGCGGGCGCGGTCGCTGGTCGAGCGCGTGAAGAGCTCGAGCGATCTGCCGCACTTGGGGCAGAAGAACTTTATCGCGTCGCTCTTGAGCGTCATATCCACGTTCTTGTTGCCGCAGGAACAGCCGATCTTTGAGTCGAACGCCATATCCTTTATCAAAAACAGCATATCCGCGGCGATCTCGGGGTTGTAGAACTCCACTTCGTCCGCGCCCGTGCTGTCGATCGCCATATCGCCCGAGCCCCTTAGGACGTCCTCGACTGTGGAGTCGGTGTCGAAATTGCCGTGAAGATCGATTATCCTCGCGATCTCACCGTCGCTCTCCTCCATCAGAGCGCGGGCGGTCTCGCCGTCCGAAACGAAGAAGCAGTCGATCCCGGACGCGGGGCACTGGAGCATGAGGCTGTCGCGGTCGAAAAGCATACGCGCGCCTACCGTGAAGCGGTGCGGCGTGGAGCAGGCGACGCAGGGTACGTTGATCTTGTACTTGTCTTTATCTTTTTCGATAATGAGCGAGCAGTGTCCGCATTCGCTCACTGCCGACCAGACGGGAGAAGCGTCGAGCTCCTCTTTGGAAATCTCGATAAATGAACTTTGTGCGCAGAACGGACAGCGGAAGGAAGCCGTGACTTTTTTCATAGATACCTCTCGTAATAGAACAGATACTGCTGGGCGAGCCCTCTGTATTCGCCCAGATCCGGCAGCTCGCCGCCGAAGCGCGCGTCGATGACCTTTTTGATCCAGACGTCTATCGGGAACGCGTCGAGCTTGGAAAAGCCGAACAGAAGAGTGCAGCTCGCGACCTTTTTGCCGACTCCCTTGATCTTTTCAAGCTCCGCCGACGCCTCGTCGAAGCCGAGGGAGTAAAGGCTAGACAAGTCCGTCTTTCCCGTGTCGACTCTTTCGGCGGCGTCCGCGATATATCCGGCGCGGAAGCCGAATTTCATTTCCTTCAGCCGCTCCTCGCCGAGCTCTCTCACCGCGCGGGGCGTGGGGAAGGCGTAGTGCGTGGAGTCTATTCTTTCGCCGCACTCCCTGCAGAGCGCCTCGACGAGCTTTTTTATCCTCGGGATGTTGTTGTTCTGCGATATGATGAAGCTGCACAGGGTCTCCCAGGGGTCCTGCCTCAGAAGCCTGATCCCCGCGCCTTTTTCGGCGGCGAGGGCGACGTGATCGCGGTATTTCCCGGCGTGTTCGGTTATGTCGCGGGTGCAGGCGCGGTAGTCGCGGTCCAGATCGAAAAAGTCCTTCCAGACTTCGTCAAGATCCGACTCTGTGGTGTCGAAAAAGCGGATGAAGTCTTTTTCTTTTCTGATCTTCAGCCTTTTTTTGAACGCGACCCCCTCGAAAGAGCCGTCGGGCGCGGGATCGAAGCGGAAGCACTGACCGCAGTCGAAAATGAGCGCGGGCTCGAAGTAGTCGTCGGTATAAAGCAGCAGATCGCCGCCGTCAGTTTTTGTAGTGTAGTTCATTTTACACCCTGTTCATTGACAAAACTCAAAAATGGGATATAATATAATTCGGAATTCGGAATTCGGAATTCGGAATTCGGAATGCGTTAATTATTCTCACCCCGCTGAAACAGGGGGATCGATAAAAAATGCGTCAGGAATAAAGAGGAGGAAACTGATATGACCGAGACGATCTATACCATTCCCGTGAACGAGGCGTTCGACAAGACGGACGGCTGTCCGTTCTGCGCGATGTACGACAAGCTCGAAGAAAACGAACTCGATCTTATCCTCGGCGCGTCGATGATGGAGCCGGACATACGCATAAAGACCAACGAAATGGGCTTCTGCGAGCGCCACTACGATCAGATGTACCGCGCGAAGAACCGCCTCAGTCTCGCGCTCATGCTCGAAAGCCACCTCGACAGCGTGAAAAAGGAGATCAAACCGGGGATCGCTCTTCTGACCTCGAAGGCGGCGAAGGCTTCCGTGAAGGCGGAACACATAAACTCTTCCTGCTACGTCTGCTCGAAGATCAGGGGACATCTGACGAAGATGATCGAGACCGCCTGCATACTCTGGAACGGCGAAGAGGAGTTCCGCAAGAAATTTGCCGCTCAGCCGTATTTCTGCCTCAGGCACTACGAAAAGATGCTCCGCACCGCTCCGGCGTTCATCGACAAAAAGCGCCTCGGCGAATTCTACAAGCTCGCCGAATCAAAGGAGCTCGCCTACATCTCCTCGCTCCGCGACGATATCAGCTTCTTCTGCAAGAAGTTCGACTACCGCTACACCGACGAGCCCTGGGGCACCGCGAAGGACTCCGTCGAGCGCACGATCGGCTTTCTGAACGGAAGACCGATTTAGGGAATTCGGAATTATGAATTCGGAATTCGGAATTATGAAGCTGTTTTGATGAGTCGATCCGTTCGGATCCCCGGCAAGCCGTCAGGTTTGTCGGGTTTTTTTCGCCGCCGCTTTGGCGTCGGCGGGGGGGAGGGAGCGGTTATTGATTCGGTGTCCCCTCATCCGTCTGCTCCGCAGACACCTTCCCCTCCAGGGGGAAGCCTTCACGGCGGCACTTCCGATTCTGACTTAACAGAAAACCGGATCGTTTTCGTCGCATCAGCTTTGATGTGTTTGTCTTTCGCCGCCGCTTTTGGCGTCGGCGAGTGGGAGGGAGCGGTTATTGATTCGGTG
>JAFTEP010000288.1 GCA_017453605.1 Clostridia bacterium | reverse complement strand
TGGCGAGCGCGAACGACGGCGCGGTCGCGCTCGCCGAGCATCTTGCCGGGAGCGAAAGCGCGTTCGTGGACAGGATGAACGAGAGGGCGTCCCAGCTCGGGATGACGAACACTCTGTTTTTGAATCCGACCGGGCTCGACGACAACTGCGATCCCTACTCGACGGCGCGGGACGTGGCGATCATGTCGAGGGAGCTTTTGAAGCACGAAAGCATACTCGAATATACGACGATCTGGACCGACAGCATAAGAGGCGGGGCGTTCGGACTTGCGAACACGAACAAGCTCGTGAGGTTCTACTCAGGCGCGAACGGATTGAAGACCGGCTCGACCTCGAAGGCGAAGTTCTGCGTGAGCGCGGCGGCGAAAAGGGACGGGATGCAGCTTGTCGCGGTAGTTCTCGGAGGCGAAACGAGCGCGGAGCGCTTCGAGGACGCGAAAACGCTTCTGAACTTCGGCTTTGCCGGATACGCCGTTTTCGATCCGCCCGAGCCGGAACAAAAAGAAGTGAAGGTGTGGGGCGGAAAGACGGATCACGTCGTCCCGGTGTGCCCGACACCTTCTCTTCTGACGGAAAAATCGCTGAAAAATTCGCTCAGTTCGCGCGTGGAGATCGCCGACGAGCTGTTCGCCCCGGTGGCAAAGGGGCAGGTCATAGGAAAGATAGTCTATGAAGCCGAGGGAAAGACCGTGAAGGAGATCGCGGTCACATCCCGAGACGCCGTTGAGAAAGCGGACGCGGGCTTCATTTTCAGAGAGCTTTTCAGACGGGTATGTCTCGGATGAGAGAAGAGACCGAAACTTCTTTTTGCGGACAGTCTGTAAAATCTACCGTGAAGCAGCGCGAAACGCCGTCCGCGAAGAGAGTGAAGTGATCGACTCCCTCGCCCTGGACGACGAGCCTGTCGCCGTCGAGGCTGAGGATATCCGCGCTCTCGGTGTCGGCCATGACCGCCTTATCGCCCGACACACGGACCTTCTTCATGACGCCGAAAGAAAGACGGACGTCGTAGCGGAACTTGCCGATAATAAGAGCGGCTTCGCGCTCGGGCTCGGGATCGTTCCACCAGTCGACCGCGATATAGTAGATCTCCTCACAACCGTCCTCGAGCACCCAGGAGGTCGCCTGGACTTTCTCGTCGACAGCCGGACGGATCCTCTGAAGATCGCGGACCTCTTCGGAGAGCTCTCTGAACGTTTCGGCGTAGAGCTCTTTGATCGGAGCCGCGGCGGGATATAAAGGCGCGTTGAAGAAGACGATCCTTCCCTCTCCCACCGACCTTGAGATCACCAGCGGAAGCCCCGAGTCGCTCGTTTTCAGCACCTCGGCGCCGGACGCGTCGAGGTTTCCGATCCTGACCGGGACGCCGCCGACTGAATCGTCGCTGAACGATACGCCGCCGGAGAATCCCAGGATCTCGAAGATCGGATGGGAGATGAACGAAAGTCTGTACGCCTCGGTGTCGGCTCTGAGCGTCGTGTCGGAAAGGTGCGCCGCGGTGCAGAGCAGAGTCGAGCCGGAGCGGACCGCGCCGAGGATGCGGTCGGCGTCGGCGCTTTCGAGGCAGTTGTAGCCGAAGAAGGCGAGCAGAGGATACTTTCTCCACTGTCTTTCGACGGGGACGATGTTGAAGTTGCCGAGCGGGTTGCCGGAAACGAGACCTATGGGACCGTCAAACTTTCCTCTGTGCTGCGCGGCGCCCCAGCGGCGGTTTTTCGCGTTGGGATAGAACAGATTGCGCGGGATGAACCAGCTTTCCTCCGCGTCGAAATCGCGGGAGAAGTCCTGCTTTCTCGCGCCCCAGGGAGATCCGCCGCCGAAGCAGGCGGCTCCGTCGTATCTGCCGTGGAGGATCGCGACGCCGGCTTTCAGGACTCCGCGGCGGCAGTGTGTCTGGATATAACGGTTGAAGTCCTGCTGCATTTTGAGGTGTTCCTTCGCGGCGACTCCGTGGCGGTGGTGGGATTCGTAGAACTCCTCCATGTGCCACAGGCCCTCCTCGGTGTTGTTCTGGTGGGCGCCGTGCATCCAGGAAACGTAGAGCGCGAGGCGGTAGCGGCGGTATCTTTTCGGATCCTCGTGCGGGCTCGAAGACCACTGGAGCGCGTGATGCACTCCGACGGACTTGATCCCCCACGCCTCGGATGCGCCTCTGAGCGCCGCCATGAGAAACTCCGTGGGGCTGTCCATGGTCTCAGCGCCGACCCAGGTGTAGCCGGACATCAGGAAATACTTGAACATTATGGACGGGCCGGTGTGCCTCGTCGCGCCCTTTCTGATGAGGGACATCGAGTTCATGACGGACTCCGCCCTGACCTTCGCGTCGGCGGGAAGCGACGGATCGTGACAGATCCACCAGCGCTTGCCGTCGTTGAAAAAGTCCTCGGGATAGAACTCGCTTCCGGCGTGTTCGGGATCGAGCCTTCTCTGACGGTGGAAGGAATCGAAAAATAGCGAGGTATCGTAGACGTCGTTGACGTTCCAGAAATCGGCGATGTGTTCGTAGGAGCCCCAGTAGTTGTAGGCGCCGTCGCGCTCGTGGAGCTGTCTGCCCAGAAAGCCTTTGCCCTCGGAGAACTCCGCGAGGGAGGGCTGAGCGCAGTAGCCGTTGGGCTCCCTGCCGTCGAGCATGTGGGGATAATTCATCCCCATCGAATCCAGAACGCGCATAAAGTCGCGCCAGAGAGAAAGATCGTACTTTCTCGAGCCGCTCCAGCGGTAGGTCGGGCGCACGGTCATGAGCTGACCGATCCTGTTCGAGCAGTACCACTTTATATAGTTTTTGAAGCTCTCGGGGTTCTGGTTTATGTAGATGAGGTCGCCGGTGCCGGTGATGACTCCGTCCTCCGGGCGGTCGATGACTCTTTTTATCACGAAGCTCTCGGTGCGAACGCCGTCTGTGACGCTGACGGGAACGTTGACCGCGAGAGAGTCGGCGGCAAGGCTGATCCCGTATAGACCGGGAGCCTTGATATCGGTATCGGAGAGGACCCTGACGCCTCCGGTCACACTCAAGCGGGCGGGATCCCTGACGTCGAGAAGGATCGAAAAGGGCTTCGCGCGGACGGCGGTCTCGGGAAAACTGACAAGATCGAAGGAATGTGAAGGCTCGCTGACGAGCCCGACTTCTCTCAGTCTGTAGGGCAGAGCGCCGTTCCAGTCGCAGGTGTTGATGAATTTAAGGGTGTTGACGCCTTTTTTCAGCGCGTCGGCGGCGAAAGAGAACTCGTTTTCGCTGTATCTGTGACACCTCTCGAAGAAATCGGCGTCGAAAACAGTCCTCCCGTTGAGTTCGACCTTCATCTTCGGCCATTCGGTGTGAGAAAGGTTGACTCCGTACCAGTTGAAGCACTCTTTATACACAGGGCTGTCCGGGGCAAACGGCGGCATCACGTTGAAGTCGGCGAAAGGATTGTAGAGCGTTGGCTCCTCGAATATCGCCTCGCCGGTGAACTTTTCGCCCTCCAAGATATAGGTGAGAGTCGCCATTTTGTCCATCGGGAGCACCAGCGGGACGCTGAGAGCGCGAACGGGATATGTGCCGGTCGGGACGTCGATGACGACGGTGCGGTCGGGGGCGGTGATCGCCTGGTTTTTGAGCATGCCCTCGCGAATATATCTTATCTCGACGGAAAGTCTGAGATAGCCGCCGGGCTTCAGGGATATATCCCTGCCGCTGACGCTGACGCCGA
>JAFTEP010000287.1 GCA_017453605.1 Clostridia bacterium | reverse complement strand
CGGCAAGTCAATTATCCCTGATATTTTCAGCTTTGACTGACAAATTCCGGTTTGTAGAGATAAAGGTTTTATGATGCACTGCTTTGGGCTATTTTGTTGGTGTAAAAACGAGCATTCTTGAACATATTGAAATAGCGTCTAAAATCTTAAATTTATGCCATTTTTGCCGTGGGGCTATTTTGTCTGTTAATCACAGAAACAAACCGCTCAAGGGAGAGGCTGCTCAGAAAAGCAGCCTCTCCCTTCGGCTTTTTGTCGGGAGCCCCGTCAGAGCCTCACGGCTCGACGGGGCGGGGTCCGACCGTTTTTCAAAGAGCTCGGCCGGGCCGTCAAAGCCCGCGCGACCGGCTCACCTGACAGGATATACAAGAGATATTTCGTTATACTCGGTCTGTATTTTTTGCAGAGGACCGGGATCGTGGAACGCCGGGACGTATATCTGGTCGTAGACCTTCATTATCTGATCGTATTGCTTCTTAGTTACCTCTTTCCACTCGTAAACGGCGCGGTTGCAGGTATAGTCGAGCGAATCTATATTCGACGCGTCCATTGTCCAGTCGGATCCGTTGCCCTCAAAAACGCAGGACATAACGAGGCATCCGTTCTCATCAAACTCGAAATGAGCGCTGTGATCGTCCTCCGAGGTTCGAGAATAGTACACGACTCTTTCGGAAGTCCCCGCGAAAAAGAGCATATCTATCGAAGAGATATGGCCGCTTGAATTATAGGTATATTTGAACGTTTCGTGCATGGGGATCATAACCTTGTAGGTCGGCAGTCCGTTTTCGTCGTAATACACTTTGTCCTCTTCGGCGTTCTGCGGATAAATATCCGAGGAGGAGATCGAATAGTCTTTCTTTACGGCGCTGTCCGGGGCGCCTTCGCCGTATCCTTTTTCCGGATCGAAATTATAAAAAGCGGCGTCGAGATCGCCAAAATAAGAATAGGTTTTTGTCGTCTTGCTTTTCAGCGAGGAGTCTGATCCGTATTCGTAATCGGTCACGACCAGTTTTGAAGTGACGTCTCCGCCCTGCTGCTGATACCGGTAATTACTCTCCGAGATAAGCGATCCGCCGCTGAAGGTCTGAACGCAGCGGTTGAAGACGCCGTTTTCGGTCCACTCCGCGACCGTCCTGTTATCGGTGTAGGTATAGTTTACGGTAACAATGTCGGCAAACTCAAGCTTCGAGACCCTGTTAAGGGCGTCGTAAGAGATATTTACCGGCGACCTGCCGCCGATGTTCGGGATCGCGCTCAGATCGACTGAAGTCGGCAATCCGTTCTCATTGACCGACAGAAAGCATTCTTTTCCTTTATATGTGAAGCCCTTCAGGCGCGTTCCGTCGTAGGAGAAGGTCATCCCGTCTCGCGGACGGATATCCAGCTTGGAAGCGCCGGGAAGACTGTGCCCGTGATTGTAATCGGAAGCGTCGACAATCGGGATCACGGATGAATCCGTCCAGCCGAGGTCATTGAATTGAGCGGAGGTATACAGGTAGCGTCCGCCGTCCGGCGAAGTCACGATCTTGTCAAGATCGTATTTCTCGTTGGTGTATCCCGTCAGCGATCCGTTCTCATCAAAAGTGAAGACCGCGGAATGGAAAACGCCCTTGGCGGTCTCCTTGACGACCTTCACGGTGTTCTCGTCGGGCAGAGTGAGAGTCACCGACAGATCCTCTCCCGCGTTCTGAGTGCCGTAACGGATGTTTTCCTTCACGCAGACGTAGTAATTCCCCTCCGGACGTCCGATAACGATTTTCCCCGAGCCGTTCGCGGGGGCGACGTTTTCGCCGGAGGAGGTCGTTTCAGCTTTGTCATCCGTAAGAACGGACGGCAGTCCGCCGCCGACAGTCCGTGAATACGGAGGATCGCCGCTCTCATCAGAGGTTTCCGTTCGGGCGCAGCCCGCGAGAATCGACGCCGACAAGATCAGCGACAGCAGTAAGCAAAGAGTTTTTTTCAAACGAATCCCTTTCCTTTCATCGTGTTTGCGTTCGGTTTCGTCCCCGCGCTGAGCCGGACGGCTCGTCACGGGTCCGGACCAGGACCGGGACACGCAGGGCAGCGAAAAAACAGCCCCGTTCAACCGTCCGGTCTCTGTTTAAAAAAATTGTAACACTTTTTGGTCATGAAGTCAATACGTTCCCTGTTTTTTACCAGCCGGGGCTTTCCCGGGCAAGCAAATGCGCGCAGATAGATCCGGCTTTGCCGGAAAGCGAAGGCTCTGAGAACGGGCGCGAAAAAAGACCTGCCGCGGTCCGGAGGGATCGCGGCAGATCCTTTAAAGCCTTTCAGCCTTTGGTAACCTTCAGCTTTCGTGGGGAGTTATTCTCCGGGGTCCCCACGAAGTCTTTCAGACTTCGTGGGGAACTATCAGAACTCCCACTGCTTAGCGCTGATCTCGTTGTCGAGGCCGGCGTCGGTGACTTCGGGAACTGCAGAGGTCTCCGGAACGGTGGTCACGGGAACGGTCTCGGTCGGAGCCACGGCGGAGGTCTCAGCCTCGTTGCTGGCTGTGAGGACTTCGTTCAGGTCGAGACGGGTGATCTCGATCTCGGGCATAACAAACTTTTTCATTTTCAGCCTCTTTTCTTTAATTAACCGTAGCGCTCTTCGAAGAAACGTCTTACGACGCATCCGCCGTCGGTCCCGGTCTTGCCGATCTCGTAGGGCAGATAGAAGGAAACGGTCGCGTCGTGCGCGCAGTAGATCTCCTGAGCGTGAGCGACGAGGTCCTGGTTAGCGGCGCGAGCGGCGTTTCCGGCGCTGCCCGGGAAGACGATGGTCTTGAAGGTGCCGACCCAGGCGGTGAAATCGGTCCAGGTGTTGGAGCCGTGATGCAGCGCGCTGAAGAAGTCGCACTGGATATCTTCTTTGTCATACGCGTTCATCAGGAATTTCATGCAGGCTCTGTGGCCGTCGCCGCCCTCGAGGAACTTCTGGCCGTCCATAGTGAACATATAGAAGTTGGAGGAATCGTTGAAGCCGCCGGTGTATTCGTCGCAGGGGATCATTTCCTGGCTGAGCATGATGTCAACGGTGATGTCGCAGAAATAGTACCTCTGGCCGATGTAGGGACGGTAGATGACGGGGGTGTTGCCGTTGGAGTCGTGGAGCATCGAGATCGCCTGACGGATGCCGGAGATCTGCTCCTGGATCGAAGCGTAGTGAGAAGCGCTCTCCTGCGGATGGCCCTTGACGGCGTCGGAGGGCTCGTTGAAATAAACGGCTTCGACGACGACTCTGTCGACCCAATCCGGATTCTTGATGAACGGTCTGAACACGCAGAAGTGGTCGTAGTGCAGGTGGGTGTTCATCCAGGCCTCGACAACGGGCTTCTCGCCTTCGGGAGCCATTTCCTCGAGGAAGTCGAGCAGATAGCTGAGCTCGTAGTCGGTCGCGCCGTCGACGATGATGAAGTGACCGTTCTTGAGCTGGACGACGTAGTTGTCGCCCCAGTAGTAGAGCTCTCTCTGGGTGAGAACGTTCTTCGCTCCGGGAATAACGTCGGCTCTCCACTCTTCCTTGTCCTCAAGGTGCGGGCTGAGGGGCTGATCGTAGACCGCGGAAACGAAGGTCTTGTTCTGATAGCCGATATCGTTGACGGTGACCATAAGATCGCCCTTGACGAGCTGATCGATAGTCACGCCCTCGGTGAGGACGTTGGAATACTTGAGTTCGAATCCGCACTTCTGGAGAAGTTCGACGTATTCGACAGCCTCGCCCTCGGTGCCGTCGACGATGATGGTGTATTCGCCGAGCCCCTTGTCTTCAGCGGGAACGATGACGGTGTTGTCGACGACCATGGCGGGGACTTCTTCGAAGACGTCCCGAACGCCCCAGTCGCGGCTGACAACGAAATCTCCGCCGATCTCGGCGTCGAAGGGAGCGAGGATGGCGTCGACGGCGGCCTTCTGAGCCTCGTCTTCAACAAGCTTTGCTTCGGTGTAGAAGGTGGCGGAAGCGGTCTCGCCGTAGATGTCGATGTTGCCTTCGGAGACCTTGTAAACCGCATAGGGACGGACGGTGAAGTTGGAGCGGATCGTCTTGACCGAAAGATCGGTGATGACGAAAGTCGCTTCGATCACGTTGTCGTCTCTTTCGGTGATCTTGATGCCCTGAGCTTTTGCGACGGGATAGACGTTGCCTCTGTATTCGTACTCGGTCTCTTCAAAGATGAGTTCGTGTCCGTAGGGGAGCGCCTTGGTGGGAACGACGAGAAGTCCGATCTCGACGTCGTCCTTCGTGAAGCCCTCGGGAAGAGCGAGAGAAACCGCCCAGCGCGGGCCCCAGTGACCTTCGGACTTGACTTCGAAGGCGCAGACGACGGGCTCGTTGACGGAATAAACGGGGATCTCAGCAGGCTGCTCGCCGCCAAAATATATCGGAACGACGATCTTCTGACCGTTGTGGCTGTAAACAGCCCAGTTTCCGGCGAGAGGAGCGAAATTGCCGAGGTTGCCGAGGCTCGGAAGCTCGGTGACTTCGCCTTCGAGGACCGCTTTGTCGCGTCTGTCGTCGGGCTGAGTCTTGGAGGTGTTCTTGAGGTTGAAGCAGTCGACGAGGTGAGCTTCGCCGACCTTGCCGTCTCTGGAGGTGATGGTCTGGCAGATAGCGCAGCCTTTCTTCTCATCGCCGGCATAGATGTTGCCGAGGTTGACGCAGCGGGTCGCGAAAAGCTTGCCGTCATAAACCGCGGTGGAGATACCGGCGACCTTCTTGTTGGCGTCGACGGTGATAGTGCCGGTGTTCAGGCAGTCGGTGACGGTAGCTGCGTTGGATTCCTGGTTGCCGATGATACCGGAGGCGTAGGAACCTGTGAGAGTAACCGTGCCGTCGAACCAGCAGGACGTGACGGTGACGGCTCCGAAGAGCTGGCCGATGATGCCGCCTGCGGTGTTGGCGGAGGTGACGATAGCGTTGCTGTAGACGTTCTCAACGACAGCGTCGCCGCCCGCTCTGCAGATCGTGCCGTTGGCGGACGATGTGCCGAGGAAGGCGGAGTTGAGGACGTATAGGTTCTTCACGGTGCCCGAAAGGTCTCCGATGAAGCCCTGTTTGCTCGCGCCGGTCATGTAGAGACCGCTGACGGAGTGTCCCTGTCCGTCGAAGGTGCCGGCAAAACTCTTGTTGGTCCAGACGTTTGCGGGAGCAGAGTCGGCAAAAGTTGCCGCGTCGCCTTCGTTTGCGACGATGTCCGCGGTAAGAACGACGGTCTTGCCCTTGTCGTCAGAACCGTTTTTCGCCCATGCGACGAGTTCATCGTATGTGCCGATGGAGATATCCGCGTCCGCGTAAGCCGCGAAGGTGAACATTCCGAGCACCATGAACACTGTCAGCATGAGCGCTGCCAATTTCTTCATGTTTGTTCTCCTTTGTTTTTGATTTTTCAGTCCGGTCAGGCATCCGGAATTACTGTAGGTGAAGCGTTCCGGACACGGGAACTGAACTTAATTAAATCATACATCACAACTCGGGTTTTGTCAAGGTCTTGAGGAAAAAAGTTCGCAATAGGT